>NZ_JBNXUM010000058.1:0-18699 GCF_050563545.1 Falsiroseomonas sp. HW251 | reverse complement strand
TAGGATTTTAGCGTTTTAGCATTTTAAGCCTAAACGCAGCCGATGCGGCGGCGCGGCAGACAGCCTTGCCACCCGCCGGGCCGCGCGGCGCCGCGGCGCGGACGGCCGGCCTTCCATGCGCGCCTCTGCCGGCGGCGGCAGCGGCGCCGCCCTGCCCCGCAGGAGAGGAAACGGGATCGGCGGCAGGCGCGGCACCCAAGCCGAGGGCGGCGAACCCGGCCGCTGCGCCGGCACCCTGGGCAGGCGGTCGGCCGGCCAGGGCAGCGCGGATTCCAGCCCGTAGCCCGCGGCGAGGTAGAGCGTCTCCGGCCTGGCCTGCCGGGCGATGCGCCGCACCGCGCGGACGATGCGCCATTCGAAGCCGGCCATCTCCTCCGGCGCGAAGGGGTGGCGGGAAACCGCGCAGACCAGCCTGTCCAGCAACCCATTCCGCGCGGCGCGAGCGAGTGCGGCGTGCGCGGCGCCAGGGGTCACGCGCCCGCCGGCCAGCGCCTGCCAGGAACAGCCGGTGACGACGACGTGGAAGATCGCGTCCCAGGTGGCGCGGAGGTCCTTCGGCGGACGGCCGAGGCGTTCGGCGACATAGGGGGCGAAGACCGCCCATTCGGGCTCCGTCATCGGCGCGAAGGGGTGAGGCTCGGTCGGGCGAAGGGGAAAGTGGAGGGTGACGGCCATTCCGCATTATAGGACCAGAAGCCTATTTCCAGCAAGCAGAATAGCCGTCTGGTTCTGGTTTGGGCGAAAAGCGGTAACTCCGCGTTGGTGGCATCCGCAGACGTGGGAGATATACGCAAAGGGCGATCCTACCCGCGTCGCCGCTTCTGGGCTTGTTCCGCTCGCCTCTCACCGGCCCGTTGCAAGCGATTAGCCTGCTAGCCTGAACCGGGTTGACCTGCGTCAACGACGAGGCCGACCTTTACCGATACGTTCCTCCGCTCGATCGACCGTGGGGAGCGCATCATGACCACCAGACGCGAGCTTGCCGCGCTTGTCGCCGCCGCCGCCGCTCTTCGTGGAGCATTCGGGCCCGGCGCGGTGCTGGCGCAGCCCCTCACCGGGACACCGGCCCCGCCGGTGTTTCGCTACACCACGCCGATGCCGTCCGGTGTCGTCATGCCCGCCACGGTCGAGACCGGCTTCGGCCGTCTGAACTTCTTCGACGGCGTGCCGGATGCCGACAGCACGCGCCTCATATACGACAATCTCGATCGTCAGCGCGCCCTCCAGGCTTACCTGCTCGCCCTGCCTGCCGTGAACCAGGCGGCAAACCGCGACGCCATCCTCAGCGTAGGCCCGATCAACCTGACGGTGCCGATCTGGGAACGGCTCGTGGACAGCCGCACGGTCGAGCTGACGGCCAACAGTAACACGCCCTACACTTGGTTCTGGATAGACCTTCGCAGCGGCCCGCTGGTGATCGAGGTGCCGCCGGGTGTGCTCGGCCTGATCAACGACATGTTCTATTCCTGGGTGGCCGATGTCGGCATTACCGGCGCCGATCGTGGCCGCGGGGGCAAGTATCTGCTGCTGCCACCGGGCCACCGCGGGGCGGTGCCGCAGGGCTACATCGTCGTCCGCCCGACGACCTTCCAGAACTGGCTCGCCTGGCGCAGCTTCCCCGTCAACGGCGACTTCCGCCCCGCCGTGGAAGCGGTGAAGCGCCGGACCAAGATCTATCCGCTATCCCGCGCCGCGAATCCGCCGCGCCTGACCTTCGTGGACATGTCCGAGCGGCCCTTCAACATGGTTGGCCCTTCCGATTTCCGCTTCTGGGAGATGCTGAACGACGTGGTGCAGGTGGAGCCGAGCAACGCGTCCGACCCGGTCACGCTCGGCTTCTTCGCCTCCATCGGTATCCAGAAGGGCAAGCCCTTCCAGCCCGACGCCCGCATGCGCCGCATCCTGACGGAGGCCGCCGTGGCCGGCGATGCGACGGCCCGCGCGCTGTCCTATCGGGCGCGCGATCCGGAGGCGCGCATCTTCAACGACCGGCGCTGGCGCTTTGCGTTCCAGGGCGGCTACCAGTTCCTGCATCAGCCGGGTGTCGCCAACCTCGACGCGCGTGCGTTCTTCTTCTTCCTGGCGACCGGCGTGACGCCAGCGATGGACACGCAGGTCGTGGGCGAGGGCTCGACCTATCCCTGGACGGCCGAGGATGCGCAGGGCAACGCCTTGGACGGCGGCAAGACCTATCGCCTGCACCTGCCGGGCCCAGTGCCGGTGCGGACCTTCTGGTCCACCATCGTCTACGACACCCAGACCCGGTCCATGCTGCAGACCGACAACCGCTTTCCCTCGGTCAGCAGCCAGAATCCGGGCCTGCAGGTGAATCCCGACCGCTCGGTGGATGTGTGGTTCGGCCCGACCGCGCCGGCGGGGAAGGAGAGCAACTGGGTGCAGACCATCCCGGGCAAGTCGTGGTTCATGATCCTTAGGCTCTACGGCCCGCTGCAGCCCTGGTTCGACAAGAGCTGGAAGCCCGGCGACATTGAACTCCAGGGCTGAAGCGGGGGGCGGCGGCAGGCAAAGTGCTATGGGCGGCGCCGATGGGCCGAAGCCATCGCCGAGCGTATGTCCGCATAGGGTAGCAAGCAGCCATTACCCTGGCATTCCGAGACAACCCTAAGGATAATTCACTCGCTGCCCGCGCGTAGCCGCTGACAAGCTTTGCTCTTGCCAATGGAGAGAGCCGGCCGTGATGCCAGACGATCGCTGCGGGCGGCGAGGCGATGCGGGACGGGATGCTGCGAATCCCGGGCGGCAGCTTCCTCATGGGCTCCGACCATCACTACCCCGAGGAGCGGCCGGCGCGTCGCGTTGCGGTCAGTCCGTTCCTGATGGACGCGACGACGGTGACCAACCGCCAGTTCGGCGCCTTCGTCGCCGCGACAGGCTACGTGACCGTCGCAGAGCGCCCGCCCGATCCCGCGCTCTATCCCGGCGCGAAGCCCGAGAACCTGCAGCCGGGCTCGCTGGTCTTCACGGGCAGCGAGGGGCGTGTGGACCTGTCGGACTACCGCAACTGGTGGACCTGGACGCCCGGCGCCTGCTGGCGACATCCGGAAGGTCCGGGCAGCAACCTCGCCGGCCGCGAGGATCATCCCGTGGTCCAGGTCGCCTATGAGAACGCCGCGGCTTACGCGGCCTGGGCCGGCAAGGCGCTGCCGACAGAGGCGGAGTGGGAATTCGCCGCGCGCGGCGCGCTCGAAGGCGCGGAGTTCGTCTGGGGCGACGAGCTGACGCCCGGCGGCCGCCAAGGAAAGCTGGACCCGTATCAGGTTGACGACAGTCAGCCCGATACGGGTCTACGGCCCGTCAGACAATGCCCGCGGCTGAGGGCCGGCGAGGGATTTTCCGGCCTGGACAGGAAGGCGGCGCAGCCGATGGTTGTTCCATCGGCAAGCCGGCTGACGAACCCAGGGCGGAAAAGACCCGCCGGACCGACCCGCGCGGCGTTGTCTAACGGGCCGTAGAGCCTTGGAGGACCGCATCCGCGGTCCTCCGCGCTGCCGGGCAGCATCGGCCGGGGCGCGCGCCCGGCGCCCGCCCGTCACGCGATCACGACGTCCGATCCCGGCGCGGCGTTCAGCACGTCGGTGCCGCCGTTGCCGATCAGCACGTCGTCGCCCAGGCCGCCCGTCAGCGTGTCGTTGCCCGGGCTGCCGACCAGCACGTCGTCGCCCTCGCCGCCATCCGCGACCAGGCCGAGCAGCGCCATCAGCCCCGACGCCTCTACCACGTCGTCGCCGCCGAGCGTCTGGATCACCAGGCGGTCGCCGGCGTCGAAGCCCGTGATGTTCACCTGCACCGCGAGGCCGAGCACGCTGACGCCGCCATTGTCGCCGACGACCAGGACCACGTCGTCGCCGCTGGTCGCCTGCAGGATGACGGTGTCGGCCGCGCCGTCGCCCCCGCCGCCGACCGCGCCGAGGTTGAGGTTGACCTCCGTCACGCCGGTCCCGGTCATGTCGTTGATCCGGATCGTGTCGGCGCCGCCGAGCGCATTGAAGGTGATGGATTCCGTGCCGTTCACGTCCATCACCACATTGGCGACGTCGCGGGTGAAGAGCGCCCGCGACCCGTTCGCGGCGATCGTGATCTGCTCCGCGATGTTGGCGCCGTTGAAGAGCAGGGTGTCGAAGCCGTCCTGGCCTTCCACGATGTCGTTGTCGTCGCCGGGATTCCAGACGAAGGTGTCGTCGCCCTTGCCCATCAGGGCGACGTCGTTGCCGTCGCCGCCGACGACCAGGTCGTCGCCCTGCGAGCCCACGATGAAATCGGCGCCGAGCCCGCCATTGATCGTGAGCTGGATCGCGCCGGCCTGCAGGCCGGAGGCGTTGATCACGTCGTCGCCGCCCTGGCCGTTCACGGCCAGCCGATCCGACGCGCCCTCGGCGAAGGCGATGTTCACCCCGGCCGGCAGCCCGGAGACATGGACGCCCGCGGCGTCGCCCGTCACGCCGATGGTGTCGGCGCCCTGCGTCCCGTTCACCGTCACCGAGTCGGCCGCGCCGTCCCCGCCGCCATTCGGGCCGCGCAGGTCGATGTCCACCTGCGTGACCGGCGTCCCGGCGAGGTCGCCGACGGTGATGTTGTCGGCGCCGCCAAGCGCACGGAAGTCGATCCGCTCGACCCCATTGAGATCCATCGTCACGGCCGCGATGTCGCGGGTGAAGAGCGCGCGGCTGCCATTGGCGAGGATGTTGATGGTCTCGCTGACATTGGCGCCGAAGAACAGCAGGCGGTCGGTGCCGTCCTGCCCCTCCACCACGTCGCTGCCGTCGCCGGGGTTCCACTGGAACACGTCGTCGCCGGCGCCGAGGAAGGCGCTGTCGGCCCCGCGGCCGCCCGCGACGAAGTCGTTGCCGTCGCCGCCGAGCAGCTGGTCGTCGCCCTGGCTGCCGACGATCACGTCGTTGCCCGCGCCGCCATCCACCGTCAGCCGGATCACCCCGGCCGGCAGCGCCGCCGCGCTGAAGCTGTCGTCGCCGCCGCGCAGGCGGACGACGAGGCTGTCATTCGCGCCCTCGGCGCCGGTGATGCCGAGCTGCGCGGCGAGGCCGACGAGCGCAAGGCTCGACCCGGACCCGAACAGGTCCACCACGTCGGCGCCGTTCGTGCCCTCCGCGACCACGCTGTCGGCCGCGCTGTCGCCGCCACCGCCGGTCGCCGCGAGGTTCACCGAGACCTGCGTCACGTCGGTCCCGGTCATGTCGTGCACCGTGATCGTGTCCGCGCCGCCGAGGGCCTGGACCTCGATCGACTCGACGTCGTCGAGATCCATGACGATGTTGGCGATGTTGCGCGTGAAGAGCGCGCGGCCGCCATTGGCGGACAGCTCCATGACCTCGGCGATGTTGGCGCCGTTGAAGCGCAGCAGGTCCGCGCCGTCCTGGCCCTCGACCACGTCGTTGCCGTCGCCGGGGTTCCAGGTGAAGGTGTCGTTGCCGGCGCCGAGGAAGGCGGTGTCGCTCCCGCGCCCGCCCGTCACGGCGTCGTTGCCGTCGCCGCCGAGCAGGATATCGTTGCCGTCGCCGCCCTGGATCGTGTCGTTGCCCGCGCCGCCGTCCACGACGAGCGAGATCAGCGTGGCCAGGCCGTTGCCTGCGGTGAAGCTGTCGTCGCCGCCGTTCATGTTCACGACCAGCTTCTCCGTCGTGCCGATGTCGAGCGTGAAGGGCGCGGGGTCCAGCCGGTCGAAGCGCACGCGGGTGCCGTTCGCGGTGACGGAGAAGACCTCGGAGCCGTTGCCGCCATTGACCTCGGCGGTGTCGATGCCGTCGCCGCCCTCGAGCAGGTCGCTGTCGTCGCCGGGGTTCCAGATTAGCCGGTCGTTCCCGGCCTCGCCGAACATCTGGTCGTTGCCGTCGCCGCCGGTCAGCGTGTCGTTGCCCGCGCCGCCGAACAGCAGATCGTTGCCGCCCTTGCCCAGCAGCACGTCGTTGTCGGCCTGGCCGAACAACATGTCGTTGCTGGACCCGCCGGTCAGCGTGTCGCTGCCCGCGCCGCCGAACAGGTTGGCCGCGGGCAGCGCGCCATTCGCCTCGTTCAGCGTGACGGCGTCGTTGCCGGCCTGGCCGAAGACCTGGACCAGGCTGGTGTTCGCGACGGTCGGCGTGCCGCCGAGCACAGGCACCGCGCCGCCGTTTACCAGCAGCTGTCCCGCCGCGTTGCGGCTGACGGTGACGTTGTTATCGAGGTTGTCGCCGAAGATGCTCAGGTTCTTCGCCGAGAAGCTTGCCTTGACGGCCATGTCCCACTCCATTGGTTTGTTCCGGTGGGCGGACCGTATCGGACCAGCATATCGGGATGATGTCGCACGGCGTTTCGTCGTCGACGCGCGTGTCGGTCATCCCGTGCCGACGGGCGGCTTGCGTTGCACCTGTGCCGCTCTCCATTGCGCGACCGGCCGTCCGGCGCGCCCGGGTCGTTGCGAAGTCCGGATTTGCGGACGCAACCGACACGCGTGAAACGAAACCGCCCCGGTCGCATGAAACCGTCGCGCAATACTCGAAACCCGATTGCGCCTTTCCGGCGAAGCGCCGCGCGCTCCATAAGCGCACCGGTTCAAGCCAGGAACGATCCAGGAGTTTCGATGTTCGGCTCTCTCAAGCTGTCCTTCACTGACAACACGAAGATCGCGTATATCGTGCGCTACAAGCGCAACCACGCGGCCGACGCCGAGGAAGGCGGCGGGCATTCCGACTGCATCATGCCGACTGGCGCGCCGGTCGGATATTTCGGCGGCGGGCTGGTGGCGGCGGATGGCGCGGTCTTCGGCTTCTCGCTGTTCGCGGCGCAGCGGCCGCACTACGTGAAGCTGGCCGATGCGCGCGCCAACCGCTGCGTCTCCACCGTGCTGGTGATGGATGTCGGGAAGGAAAAGGCGGATCGCTTCCGCAGCGCTTGGCTTGCGATGCGCTCGCGCACCGACGGCTTCACCATCATGGGCAACAACTGCGCGACCCACGCCTCGCGTGCCTGCTTCGCCGCCGGCGTGACGCGATCGGCCGAGATCCGCGGCGTGGACAGCCCGACCAACCTCTACCAGCAGATCATCGCGGACGGGCTGGTGCCGTGGCGGTCCTATTCAGGCTATCTCGGCTTCATGCCGCGGCAGAGCGGGTATGACGAGCTGCTGATCGGCTTCGACGTCACGATGGAGCCGACCGAGGTGCCGACGGACGGCGGCCCGCGCCGCCATTGATACGGCCGAGCTGCACAGGCGGCGGCCGTTCGGGCGGCGGCCAGTGGTTCATGGCCTCGGCACGCCGCTTCCGCCGGGGCCGGGAAAGCCATCGGGCCGGCCGCGGAGGCGGCGGCGGGCAATAAGGTGCGCCCTCGCCTCCGCCAGCAGCGGCAGGCCGAGCATCGGCAAGGTCAGCAGCGCCAGGATGCCGGCGGCGGCACCCCAGCCCCTGCCGCCGAGCACCAGCGCCAGGGCGGCGAGCGACCAGGTCAGGAGGTTGGTGGCGATGCCGGCGGCGAGCAGCCAGCGCTGGCGGCTGCGCCGGCGGGCGAGCGCGGCGGGATCCTCCTGCGCGCGGCGGAGGCCGCCGCCGGCCGAGACGTCGTAGAGCCGGTGCGGATCAACCTGGAAGGGAGGCGGCGCGCCCGTCAGCGCTGGATCACGACGAAGCGCACGGCCTGGCCGTTGCGGCGCATCCGCCGCAGGCGCCACCAGATCGAGCCCGCGCCGATCGCACCCGCCACCAGCAGCACGGGAATTGCGAGCGCGGCGAAGACCAACGCCAGGCCCGCCAGCACCACCGCGCCGGCGCCGACCGCGATCAGCATGGCCGAGGCGCCGAGGCGCGCCAGCAACCGGTCGAAGCCGGTGGCCGGCCGCTTCATGGGGTCGCGGAACTCGCCCTCCGGCGTCATGTCGAGGACGGGCGGGGATCGGTGCGGGTCCATGCGCAGCATGTTGCCCGGCGGCGGGGCGGGTTCAAGGGCGCGGGATCCGTGACGAAGGGTGACGGGCCGGGCACCCGGCCGGGAACAGCCGGCCGCGAGGCGCGCTGAAGCCGGCATCCCGCCGCACCGGCAAGGAGCGCCCGATGACCTGGCAGCAGAGCTACGATCCCTTCGGATCCATCCTCGTCTCGGCCCTGGTGGCGGCGATCCCGGTGGCGGTGATGCTGGTCTCGCTCGCCTTCCTGCATGCGCGCGCGCATCTCGCGGCCATCGCGGCGCTGGTGGTGGCGGTGCTCATCGCGGTCGTGGTGTTCGGCATGCCGGCGGGGATGGCGGCGCGGGCGGCCGGCCTCGGCATCGCGTCGGGGTTGTTCCCGATCGGCTGGATCGTGCTGAACATCATCTTCCTCTATCGCCTGACGGTGGCGAACGGGTCCTTCGCCGTCCTGCAGGAGAGCATCGCCGGCGTCACGCCGGACCGGCGGCTGCAATTGCTGCTGATCGCCTTCGCCTTCGGCGCCTTCTTCGAGGGCGCGGCCGGCTTCGGCACGCCGGTCGCGGTGACGGCGGCGCTGCTGATCGGGCTCGGCTTCTCGCCGCTCGCGGCGTCGGGGCTGTCGCTGATCGCGAACACGGCGCCGGTGGCCTATGGGGCGCTCGGGACGCCGGTGATCGCGCTGGCCGGCGTCACGGGGCTCGACCTGATGGACCTCTCCGCGATGATCGGGCGGCAGCTGCCCTTCTTCTCGCTGCTGGTGCCGTTCTGGCTGATCTGGGCCTTCGCGGGCTGGCGCGGGATGCTCGAGATCTGGCCGGCGATCCTCGTCACCGGGGTGAGCTTCGCGGTGCCGCAGTTCCTGGTCTCCAACTTCCACGGGCCGTTCCTGGTGGACGTGGTGGCGGCGCTGGTCTCGATGGCGTGCCTGACGGGCTTCCTGCGGGTGTGGAAGCCGCGGAAGGTGTGGACCAGCCCGTCGCTCCGCGCGGCCGACGACGCCTATGCGCCGGTCGCGACGTCGCCGGGCGGGACGCTGCCGCAGCCGGCAGGGCTGCCCGATGCCTCGGGGTCGGCGGCGCTGAGCTTCAGCGGGTCGGCGGCGCTGGCCTGGATGCCCTGGGTGGTCCTGACGGTCTTCGTGTTCCTGTGGGGGCTGCAGGGCGTGAAGGGCGCGCTGAACGCGCTCTGGGGCCCGTCCATCGCGATCGAGGGGCTGCACCGGATGGTGGTGAAGGTGCCGCCCGTGGTCGCCGCGGCGACGCCGGAAGGCGCGGTCTACCCCTTCAACCTGCTGTCGATGACGGGCACGGGCATCCTGCTGGCCGCGGTGGTGGCGGGGCTCGCGATGGGCTTCGGGCCGGGGGGCCTGGTCCGCGAATACGCGCGCACGATCTGGGCGGTGCGGCTGTCGCTCGTCACCATCGCGGCGATGCTCGGGCTCGGGTACCTCACGCGCTATTCCGGGCTGGACGCGACGATGGGCCTGGCCTTCGCGGGGACGGGCGTCCTCTATCCGCTGTTCGGCACGCTGCTGGGTTGGCTCGGCGTCGCGCTGACGGGATCGGACACCGCGTCCAACGTGCTGTTCGGCGGGCTTCAGCGCATCACGGCGGAGCAGATCGGGCTATCGCCGGTGCTGATGGCGGCGGCCAATTCATCGGGCGGGGTGATGGGCAAGATGATCGACGCGCAGAGCATCGTCGTCGCCTCGACCGCGACCAACTGGTTCGGGCATGAGGGCGACATCCTGCGCTACGTCTTCTTCCACTCGATCGCGCTGGCGGTGCTGGTGGGCTTGCTCGTGACGGCGCAGGCCTACCTGCCGCCCTTCACGGCGATGGTGGTGGGGGGCTGAGATCAGGCCGCGCGGCGAGGTCGGTCGGCCGTAGGGCCGGCCTCAGCGACACGCTGCGCGGCGCTTGTCGAGACGCGCTCATGGCAGGGGCTGCGCCTCCGGGAAGCGCCACGCGCCGTCCAGGATCTCCGGGCGGGGACGGTAGAGGCGCACCATGTAGTTCCAGCCGCTCACCACCGGCAGGCAGTTGGGAACGCGCCCGTCGCAGCCGCCGAATTGCACGGTGATCGCGCCGTCGCCGTCCCGCCGGGCGGTGACGTTGTTGAGGGAGTAGGCGTTCAGGCGGTTCGGCTCGAAATAGCCCTCGGCGTTGTAGACGCTGACGGACCAGAAGCCGTCCACCGGAACGTCCCCGACGCGGAGCCTGTAGATCGTGGTGCCGTCGTTCCTGGCCGGAACGACATTGAGGTAGAGCGCCTCCCGCGCCGGGTTGCCGCCCCAGCCCTGCGCCGCACCGATGAGGAAGCGCACGGGCTCGACCTCGTTCCTGTTGCCGTACATCCGGCTCGTGTCCGGCAGCGTCGAGGCGAGCACGAGCAGCGCGCTGCGCACCTTGTCCAGGCTGGCCTGGTCCCAGCTCGGAACCTCGAAGCTGCCGCGGCTCTCCTGCCGGATGCCGATGGCGTCCTGCAGCGCATGCACGGCGCGGAGGTCGGCCGGATCGCCGGGATCCACCAGCGTTCGCACCGCGGCGACTACGTAGCGCGTGCCGACCTCACCCCGGGTGAGGGTGTAGGAGCCTGGCCGGTAGTGGACGCCGAGCGTGTAGTGGTCCTGGTTGATGACCTGGAAGGACATGAAGCGGCCGCCCGCATCCGGCAGCGTGATGGTGACCGGGCCGGCATCAAGGTCGAAGACCGCCGAGGAGTAAAGCGTATCGCGGTTGAGCCGGATGACGGGCTGCCGCTCCACCGGCGCAGGCTCGCGCACGTGATTCCAGCGGCCGAAGCCGCCATCGCGCACGACGCCGCTGAAGTAGCGGTCCGTCTCGGCCCGAACGAAGTTGTCGGGCGTCACCGGAATGGGCGCTGCCGCGGTAGATCCCGCGCTCGACTGCGCCTGGAGTGCGGGAGCAAAGCCGAGCGCGGTCAGCAGCACCGCGCAGGCAAGACGGCTCCGATCAGCAGACATCCCCTCGTCCCTCCGTCTGACGGCTCACCTAGCATCCATCGATCGCGGCGGCACACTACCCGGCCCGTCCCGCTGCGCGGATCGGCGGCGCGCGCCACTGGCCGTTCAGCACCTCCGGCCGCCGCCCCGGTTCGCCGCACGCCGACACACCGATCGGCCGTCGGCAGGCCAACCGGCTCGCGCCTCGCGCCGGCCTGTCCAAGGGCGGGGCCAGCGCGAACAAGCTTCGGGCGGCGACGGCCACTGCACGCTGATCGGCGCAGCCGGGACCATAGGCTGTGGTCGGCTCCAGGGGCTGCGCCCTGACGGCGTCGGACATCCGCGTGATCGCGTAGCGCGGCGTCATGCCGGCGCGGCGTCCACGACGTGCAGGCCGGGGGTGACGTTGTCGTTCCAGCTCTCGGCGCGGAGATGCCCGGCCAGGTGCATCACGCCGCCGCCGAGCAGCGCCTGCGCCAGCGGACCGTCCTTCGCGCGGAAGCAGATCGCCTTGAGCCTGCCGCCACCGCCCTCGCCTTCCAGGAAGGCGCGCACGGCGTTGCCCTCCTTCCCCACGCGGTCGGCGCGCACCACGCGGGCGCGGTTGATCACGAAGACCGGCTCCTCGTTGCCGGCGCCGAAGGGTGCGAGGCGCGCGATGGATTGCGCCATGGCGACCGTAGCACCAGGCACGGCGATGGTGCCCTCCACCGGGAGATCGGCGGCGGAGGGGAGGTCGGCGGCATGCGCCAGGCGCTCGTCAAGGAAGGCCTGCACCTCGCCCGCGCGGTCGGCGCGGAAGGAGAAGCCGGCAGCCATGGGGTGCCCGCCGCCGGTCTCGAGCAGGCCGGATTGCCGCGCGGCGATGATGGCCGCGCCGAGATCCACGCCGGGGACGGAGCGGCCGGAGCCCTTGGCGAGCCCGGCGCCCACGCCGGCGACGCAGGCCGGGCGGTTGAACTTCTCCTTGATGCGGCCGGCCACGATGCCGACGACGCCGGGGTGCCAGCCCTCCCCGGTCACCAGGATCACGGGATGGCCCTGGTCGGCCTGGCGCTGCGCGGCCTCGAACGCGGCGGTCAGCACGTCGGCCTCGACCTCCTGCCGGCGCTTGTTCACCTCGTCGAGCTTGCGGGCCATCTCGCGCGCGGTGACCGGGTCGTCCTCAACCAGCAGACGCAGGCCGAGGTCGGATTCCGCGATGCGGCCGGAGGCGTTGATGCGCGGCCCGAGCAGGAAGCCCAGCGTGTGTGCGCTCGGCTGGTCCTTGAGCTGCGCGACTGCCAGCAGCGCGGCGATGCCGGCGCGTTCGCGCCGCGCCATGACCTTCAGGCCCTGCGCGACCAGCGCGCGGTTCAGCCCGGTCAGCGGCATCACATCGCAGACGGTCGCGAGCGCGACGAGGTCGAGATAGAGCTTCAGGTCGGGCTCCGCGCGGGACGCGAAGAAGCCTCGGCGGCGGAGCTCGCGCAGCGTCGCGACGGCCGCGAGGAAGGCGACGCCGGCGGCGCAGAGATGGCGCAGGCCGCTCCCGCAATCCAGGCGGTTCGGGTTCACCGCGGCGCGCACGCGCGGCACCGCGCCCTCGGCCTTGTGGTGATCCAGGATCACGACGTCGGCGCGGTCGCGGGCGACGGCCAGCGCCTCCTCCGCCGCGATGCCGCAATCCACGGTGACGATCAGCGTCGCGCCGCGTTCGCAAAGCGCGCGGATGGCGCCGGGGTTGGGGCCGTAGCCCTCGTTCAGCCGGTCGGGCACGTAGTGGGTGACGGTGCAGCCGAGCTCGCGCAGCAGGCGGACCATCAGCGCGCCGGAGCAGGCGCCGTCCACGTCGTAGTCGCCGAAGACGGCGACGGACTCGCCGGCCTGCGCGGCATCCGCCAGGCGCGCGGCGGCCAGGTCCATGTCGCGCAGGCAGGACGGGTCGGGCAGCAGGGCGCGGAGCGTCGGTTCCAGGAAATGCGGCGCGTCGTCGAGGCCGACGCCGCGGGCGGCGAGCAGCCGGCCGACGATCTCCGGCAGGTCGAGGCGCTGGGCGATGGCGAGGCCCACGCGCGCCTCCGCCTGGCGCCAGATCCAGCGGCGGCCGGTGGCGGAGCGGGTGATGCCGAGGACGGCGTCGGTCAGCGGGGCGTCGGTCACGACGGGCGGCGCGGGCGTCGGCCCCCTCCCCGCCCTCCCCCACGACTGCGGGGAAGGGGAAAGTGGGGCAGCGGCGGAGGGAGCGCCTGCGCCGTCCGAACGCCCGCTTGCTCCCCCCACCGCAGTTGCGGGGGAGGGGTGGGGAGGGAGCCCCGCGCCATGCCGCTCACGCCACGAACGCGCTCGGCTTCAGCGCGAAGTTGTGGTGGCCCTCGACGTAGCGGACGGTGCCGGACTTGGATCGCATCACGATGGAATGCGTGATCGCGCCCGACCCGAAATGGCGCACGCCGCGCAGCATCGGGCCGGTGGTCACGCCGGTCGCGGCGAACATCACCTCGCCCTTCGCCATCTCCTCCAACGTGTACACGTGGTTGGGGTCGCTGATCCCCATCTCGCGCCCGCGCTCGATCTGCTGGTCGTTCTCGAAGAGCAGCTTGCCCTGCATCTGCCCGCCGATGCAGCGGAGCGCGGCGGCGGCCAGCACGCCCTCCGGCGCGCCGCCGGAGCCCATGTAGATGTCCACGCCCGTGTCGGGCTGGGACACCGCGACGACGCCGGAGACGTCACCGTCGGGGATCATCATGATCCGCGCGCCGGCCATGCGGCAGCGCTTGATGATCTCCTTGTGGCGGTCGCGGTCGAGCAGGCAGACCACGAGGTCGGTAATCGAGCGCTTCTTGGCCTTGGCGAGCTCGCGCAGGTTCTCCTCGACCGAGGCGTCGAGGTTGACGACGCCCTCCGGCAGGCCCGGCCCGACGGCGAGCTTCTCCATGTAGATGTCGGGCGCGTGCAGGAAGCCGCCCTTCTGGGCGAGGGCCACGGTCGCCATCGCGTTGGGGCCGCCCTTGGCGGTGATGGTGGTGCCCTCCAGCGGGTCCACAGCGATGTCCACCTCCTGCCCGCCGCCCGACTTCGCGTAGAGCCCGACCCTCTCGCCAATGTAGAGCATCGGCGCCTCGTCCATCTCGCCCTCGCCGATGACGACGGTGCCGGTGATGGCGACGGTGTCGAAGGCCTTGCGCATCGCCTCCACCGCCGCGCCGTCAGCGGCGTTCTTGTCGCCACGCCCCATCCAGCGCGACGCCGCGAGCGCGGCGGCCTCGGTCACCCGGACCAGCTCGAGCGCGAGGTTGCGGTCCACATGGACGGTCGGTTCGTCGGCGTGATGGGTGGCCATGGGGGCTCCTCCGGCTGAGTCGGGGGGAAAGTAGCGCAGGCCGAGGCCGGGCGGACCCCCTTCCGCGGTGCCGATGGTGTCAGGCGGCGCGGGCGTTCGGGTCGCCGGGCGCGGTCTCCCAGCCCAGGCCCGCGATCGCCACGATCCGCCGGCCCGCCCGGTCGGTGCGCGTCACGATGCAGCCCTGCTCCTCCAGCCAACCCAGCAGGCGCCGCGCGCGGCCGGCCGAGCGCGTGCCGTAGGCCAGCGCCAGCGTCTCGTCCGCCGGGCAGGGATCGCCGGCCAGCGCGCTGCGGGCCAGCAGCAGGAAGACGCCCTGAGCGTCCTCGGGCAGGGCCTCGGCGCGCGCCACCGCCTGCGGCCAGTCCGTGCCGTCCACGGCGCGCGCATCCACGCCGGCGCGGGCGAGCGCCAGCATGCGGCGGAAGGAAGGGAGGTCGGGCGGCGGGCCCGCGACCTCCTCGATCCGGCAGCGGACCTGGAAATCCTGGTACAGGATCGCGGGCGGGCGGAAGGGCGCCTCCGGGTCCAAGAGGATGCGGCGCAGGACCCCGGCCAGGCGCGCCTCGCGCGCCGCGGCTTCCTCGGGCGTCGGCGCGGGCGGCGGCTCCGCCGCGGCGCGGAAGGTCGGCTGGAACTGCGCGAGCTGGGCCAGGATGTCGGGCGGCGGGGCGCGGGGAGCGCGGCGCGGCGGCGGGGCGGGCGCGTCGTCGGGCGCGTTGGCGATCATCTCGCGGGCTTCCTCGATCGCGCCGGCATCGGGGGGCGGGACCAGGCGCGGGCCGCCGCTGCGCGACGCCGTCTCCACCGCGCCGATGCGGACCGGCAGCGGCCGGCGGGACACCGCGGGGCCGAGCGCCACGAACTGTCCGCGCGGCAGGTCGCGGAACATCTCGGCCTGGCGGCGCTCCATCCCCAGCAGGTCGGCCGCGCGCGCCATGTCGATGTCGAGGAAGGTGCGGCCCATCATGAAGTTCGACGCCTCGGCCGCGACATTCTTCGCGAGCTTCGCCAGGCGCTGCGTCGCGATGACGCCGGCCAGGCCCCGCTTGCGGCCGCGGCACATCAGGTTGGTCATGGCGCCGAGGGAGAGGCGGCGGGCCTCGTCCGAGACCTCGCCGCCGGCGGCCGGCGCGAAGAGCTGCGCCTCGTCCACCACGATCATGGCCGGTGTCCAGGCGTCGCGGTCGGCGTCGAAGAGGCCCGAGAGGAAGGCGGCGGCGCCGCGCAGCTGGTCCTCGACCTCGGCATTCTCGAGGTTGAGCACGACTGAGGCGCGCTGGCGGCGCACGATCCCGGCGGCGCGCGCCAGGGAGGCCTCGGTGTGCTCGGCCGCATCGAGGACGAGGTGGCCGTGGCGGTCGGCCAGCGTGACGAAGTCGCCCTCGGGGTCGATGACGACCTGCTGGACCCAGCGGGCGGATTGCTCGAGCAGGCGGCGCAGCAGGTGCGACTTGCCCGAGCCCGAGTTGCCCTGCACGAGCAGCCGGGTGGAGAGGAGCTCCTCGAGGTCGAGGGCGACGGGCTCGCCGGAGGCGCCGGCGCCCATGTCCACGCTGATCGTCATCGCTGGATGGGCACGATGCGGATCGCCTTCTCCGGGGTGCTGGACCCTCTGCCCCATAAGTGGGGGAGAGGGCTCTTTCGGCGAGATTCTACAGCGTCTCGATGCGGATCAGGGCGGGCTTCTCGACCACCGTGTCCAGCGCCTCGATCCGCGCGATGGCGGCGCGCATCTGGGCTTCCTCGCAGTCATGCGTGGTGACGACGACGGGCACGGCCTCGCCCGGTGCGCGGCCGCGCTGGAGCATGCTCTCCAGGCTGATGTGGTGGTCGCGCAGCGCCGCGGTGACGTCGGCGATGACGCCCGGCCGGTCGAGCACCATCAGGCGCAGGTAATAGGCGCCGACGCGCTTCTCCATCGGGATGGCCGGCAGCGCGGAGAGCGCGCCGTTGGACACGCCCCAGACCGGCGTCCGCCGCCCGCGCGCGATGTCGATGAGGTCGGCGACGACCGCGCTGGCCGTGGGGCCGGCGCCGGCGCCGCGGCCTTCCAGCACGACGCGGCCGACGAAGTCGCCTTCCGCCACCACCGCGTTGAAGACGCCGTCCACGCGCGCGATGGGATGCGCCACGGGCACCATGCAGGGATGCACGCGCGTCTCGATGCCGTGCTCGGTGCGGCGCGCGATGCCGAGCAGCTTGATGCGGTAGCCGAGCTCGCCGGCGAGCGCGATGTCGAGCGCGCTGATGCTGCGGATGCCCTCGACATGGACCGCGTCGAAATCCACGGGACGGCCGAAGGCCAGCGCGGCGAGGATCGCCAGCTTGTGGGCGGCGTCGATGCCGTCCACGTCGAAGGACGGATCGGCCTCGGCGTAGCCGAGCTTCTGCGCTTCCGACAGGGCTTCGGAGAATTCGCGGCCGCGCTCCCGCATCGTGGTCAGGATGTAGTTGCAGGTGCCGTTGAGGATGCCGAGCACGCGGGAGAGGTCGTTGGCGGCCAGGCCCTCGCGCAGGGCCTTGATGGCGGGGATGCCGCCGGCGACCGCGGCCTCGAACATCAGCGGGACGTCCTTGGCGTCGGCGAGCTTCGCGATCTCGGCGCCGTGGACGGCGAGCAGCGCCTTGTTGGCGGTGACCACCGGCTTGCCGGCGGCGAGCGCCGCGCGGACCAGGTCGGCGGCCGGGCCCTGCGTGCCGCCGATGGTCTCGACGACGACGTCCACGTTCGGGTCGGCGGCGAGCGCGACGGGGTCCTCGTACCAGCGCAGCCCGGCCAGCGACACGCCGCGATCCTTCGTGCGGTCGCGGGAGGAGACGGCGGTCACCGCGATCGGGCGGCCGGCGCGGGCGGCGACGGTCTCGGCGTTGTCGCGCAGCAGCGCGAGCACGCCGGCACCGACGGTCCCGAGGCCGGCAACGCCGACGGCGAGGGGCTTGGTCATGGTTCGCTATCCCAGTTGGGCGATCCCTCCCCCGCCTTGTGTTTTCCCTCCCGCGCAAGCGGGGAGGGTCAGGGTGGGGGTCCGAGAACAAGGGTCGCGCTTGACGAGGCACCCCCACCCCCTCCCTCCCCGCTTGCGGGGGAGGGGGCCGAGGGGCGGGGGAGGTTGGTTTGAGCGAGGAAAGGCGGCTACGCCGCGTCCACCTCCATGCCGTCCACCGGGCCGGCATTGTCGGCGGCGAGGAAGCTCTTGATGCCGCGCAGCGCCTGGCGGATGCGGTGCTCGTTCTCGACCAGCGCGATGCGGACATGCTCGTCGCCATGCTCGCCGAAGCCGAGGCCCGGCGCGACGGCGACCTTCGCCTTCTCCAGCAGCAGCTTCGAGAAGCCGACCGAGCCGAGATGCCGGAAGCGGTCGGGGATCGGCGCCCAGAGGAACATGGACGCCTCCGGCGAGGGCACGTTCCAGCCCGCGGCATGCAGGCCCTTCACCAGCACGTCGCGGCGCTTGCGGTAGAGTTCGCGCATGTCGGCCACGCAATCCTGCGGGCCGTTCAGCGCGGCCACCGCGGCGATCTGGATCGGCGCGAAGGCGCCGTAGTCGAGATACGACTTCACCCGCGCGAGTGCCGCGATCAGCCGCGCATTGCCCGCGGCGAAGCCCATCCGCCAGCCCGGCATGTTGTAGGTCTTCGACATCGAGGTGAACTCGACCGTCACGTCCTTCGCGCCCGGGATCTCCAGCACGGACGGCGGGACGTTCTTGTCGTCGTAGTAGAGCTCGGCATAGGCGAGGTCGGAGAGGATGAAGAGCTCATGCTTGCGGACGAGCGCGACGAGCTCCCCGTAGAATTCCCGGCTGGCGAGAAGCGCCGTCGGGTTGGACGGGAAGTTCACGATCAGCGCCGTCGGCTTCGGCACGGAATGCCGCACCGCGCGGTCGATCGCGGCGAGCATGCTGTCGTCCGGCGTGTAGGGAATGGACCGCGCGGAGGCGCCGGCGATGATGAAGCCGAACTGGTGGATCGGATAGGACGGGTTCGGCACCAGGATGGTGTCGCCGGGGCTGCTGATCGCCTGGGCCAGGTTCGCCAGGCCCTCCTTCGATCCGAGCGTCGCGACGACCTCGGTCTCCGGGTCGAGCTTCACGCCGAAGCGGCGGGCATAGTACCCGGCCAGCGCCTTGCGCAGGCCCGGGATGCCCTTCGACATGGAATAGCGGTGGGTGCGGGGGTCCTGCACCGCCTCGACCAGCTTGGCGACGATGTGCGGCGGCGTCGGGCTGTCGGGGTTGCCCATGCCGAGGTCCACGATGTCCTCGCCGGCGCCGCGTGCCTTGGCCTTGGCGCCGTTGACCTCGGCGAAGACATAGGGCGGCAGGCGCCGAATACGGTGGAACTCCTCGGTCATGGTCGCAGGTCCGTGTGGTTCGGGATCGCGGTATAGCGGGCGGGATCAGTTGCGGCGAGGCGCAAGAAGATCGGAGCTCGGCGGCGGCGGGGGCGCCAGCAGGTCGCGGGAGGGCGCGGGCGGCGGAGCCAGAAGGTCGC
>NZ_JBNXUM010000057.1:0-19594 GCF_050563545.1 Falsiroseomonas sp. HW251 | reverse complement strand
TACCATCCAACGCCGCCGCTTGCTGCATCAACAGCAGGCCGCATAACGTTCAGCCCAGGTGAGCCAGACACTCCATTCCTGAGCCAGCTCGACCGTCCCAAATCATCCGACAACGGACACAACGTAGACCGGGCCGGGGTAGCGGGCCAACGGATCGTACTCTCCCGCGTATTCGAAGCGCATAAGCGATGCCAGCCGCCGCGCGATCGCTTCGTGCGTGGCCCGCTCGTGCTGTCGCGCACGAGCACGCTCCTGGGACTCGTAGAGAACCACGACCCCCCGCGCCGCCCCGTGCATCTCCATCGTCGGATCCTCCGGCTGCATAGGGTCCGTCTCGTGGCCTAACGCGCAAGTCGGGTGGGTGTTGGAGGCGCTGCCGATGCCCCACGGCTGTACGCCGAGGCGCTTCTGCGCCTTCGTCCGAGCGCGCTGGTGAACCGGGCAAATCGCCATATTTGTCGCCGCCTCGGCTACACCGCGCGAGAGAGCAGATCCAGCCATGCGTCGCCGCGCCCCCGCACTCGGCTGGCGCTGATCGCGAGCGGCCCGGCGTGAACAGACGCCGGGCCGATCTAGCGTTCCCCGCCCTGACCGGCCGCGCCGATCCGGCGCATGCACGATGACGGGGCGGCGTTCGGCGCGTTTCCGCGAGCAGGCCCAGAACTCAGTCGGCGCTGGCGCCGGAGGCTCTCACCGCGGGCACCCACATAGCGATCTGCTCGTCCCAGAAGCGCCCCAGCTCCGTCGAGCTGGAGCCGACGAGGTCGAGCCCTGTCTCCGTCATCCGCTGCCGCACGGCAGGCACCGCCAGGCCGGCCTGCACCAGTTCCCGTAGCGTCCTGACGACCGCGGCCGGCGTCGACGCCGGCGCGAAGCCCGCATGCCAGTTCGCGACATGGAAGCCGGGAAGGCCGGCCTCGTCCGTTGTCGGCAGGTCCGGCAGGTTCGGGCTGCGCTGCGTCGCCGCTATCGCCAGCGGGCGGAGCTGGGCGGAGCGGACATAGGGCAGCATTGAGAGGAAGCCCTCGATCATGAAGTCCACATTGCCCGCCAGCACGTCCTGCAGCGCGGGCCCGGCGCCGCGATAGGGCACGGGCTCCGCGGTCACGCCGGCGGCCGCCGCCATCATGTGTGCGCTGAGATGCAGGATGGTGCCCGGGCCGCTGGACGCATAGGTCACGCGGCCGGGCCGGCTACGCATGAGCGCCAGCAGTTCCTGCAGCGTAGTCGCCGGCACCATCGGATTGACCTAGACGAACAGCGCCGTACCGCCGCACGAGGGCACGCGCGAGTTTCCCCCCGTCCAGCGTCAGCCACCACGCTGATGAACCGCTTCGCGCAGGTGACGCTGCGGACGGCGCTCTGATGCGTGTGGGTGTTGACGACATGCGCAACCTCGATCGGCAGGCTGCTGCAGGGCCTGGTTCAGCACGGCCGCGGACAGCGTCATGAAGATCAGGGTGCGGCCGTCGGTGGAGGTGGCGACGTATTCCGACCCGATGACGCCGCCGGCACCGGCGCGGTTCTCCACCACCACGGGCTGCGTGGTGCGCGCGCTCATGCCCTGCGCGAAGGTCGAGACCCTGCTCGCGCGCGATGCCTACCAGCGTGGCGGGATCAGCCATGGCGCATCATGTCCATCGGCCTGCGTGAATGGGCTTATGGGTTCTGACCAATTGGAACTGGTATAAGGTGTAGCCCATCATGGCCACTCTGCCGCATGCCTGTGGGAACCGAGCTGTGGAGGCCAGCGTGCCGGCACTTGCGCAGGAAGGTGAGGGAGACCGCGAGCAGATCGCCTCCCCGTTAACCCGCCTGCTCGGACTCCGTCGCGCCGTCATCCTGCACGTCGACGACCTTGGCATGTGCCATGGCTCCAACCAGGCATTCCTTCAGCTTGCCGCGGCGGGCCTCGTGACCTGTGGCTCTGTGATGGTGCCATGTCCTTGGTTCCGCGAGATCAGCGAAGCCGGGGCGGCCAATCCATCCCTCGACCTCGGTGTCCATCTCACCCTGACGAGCGAGTGGGCGCATTATCGCTGGGCACCGATTTCCACGCGGAGCCGCGCTTCGGGCCTGATCGACCATGACGGCTACTTCTGGCGCGACATTGCGCAGCTGCGCCAGCACCTCGTTCCTGAAGCCGCGCAAGCCGAGTTGCGCGCCCAGATCGAGCGTGCTCTCGCCGCCGGACTGCGGCCCACGCACATCGATGCGCATATGGCTGCAGCGATGCTGCCAGAATTGCTCGACTGCCACCTCGCGCTGGCGCGTGAGTATGGTCTCGTTCCCGTATTGCCGTGCAATATTAGCTTCGCCCCAGATCCGGATGCCTATGCACAGCTAGCCGCGGCCCTTGCGGACAGCGGGCGGCCGCTCCCGGACGCGATGCGCGGCACGCTACCGGTTGCTGCTGAAGCGACGCGTTCAAGCTATCGCAGCATGATCGCGATGTTGCCGGACGGCCTGACGCACCTCGCGCTGCATTGTACTGTGCCGGGCGAAATCGAGGCAATCGCGCCGGATCATGCGGGCTGGCGCGTACGCGAATATGCGCTCTTCGCCGAAGGTGCGGTTCGGGACTGGTGCGAAGAGGAGGGCGTCGTACAGGTTGGCTACCGAGGCCTGCAGCCTTACTGGTCGGCTGCCACGTGATAAAATCGTCCCACTCGCGCCGCCGGCGTCCTCTTAAAGCGTGCCTGCCCAGACGAAAGGCCCTGATTGAGCATACGTCCCCCGCGCGTTGAGTAGCTGCGACGCAGCCCCGCTCAGGCATCAATGACCCGGACCGGGTTCTCCTCCGATACGTAGTCGTCGATGCACGGGGGGAGCAGTGCCGTCTGGCAGCGGTCCTCGCCTTCGACGAAGCGCTTCATCGCGGCCTCCCCAGCAACGCCGAAATCCTGGCCGAAGGTCGCGGTTTTCACACAAGCTGCGCCCAAACCGGTCCATTGCGACGCACGACCCTCTTACAAAGATCTAGTGCGACGTGGCGTCGCACTTGAGGATGCCCCTTCCGCACGGCAGGCCTTCATCCGGAGCGAGACGCAGCGCTGGGGCGACCTGGTGCGCCTCGCCACCCCGAGGCCCGCGTCGCGATGACCGACGGCACGTCAGATGTGCTGCACGCCGCGATCCAGGGCGGCCAGATCGACCTGGCCATCGGCAGTCGCCTGCCGGGCTGCCAACCCCGTGATGACCTTCGCGCAGTCGATCAGCGCGTCGAACATGGTCGCCAGCGGCGCCGGGGTTGCGGCGCTGCCTGTGCTCGGCTGTCCCGCGCCGGGCTTTCGGACGCTGGCCGTCCGTCCACTGACGGACCCAGTGGTGGAGCGCGAGGTCGGGCTGATCCGTGCCGCCGCGCGGGACGCCACGCCCGCGGTGATCGCCTTGCAGGAGATCGCGATCGGAAGCATGCGGCGGCAGCGCCATCCCGGCCTGACGCCGCCCGCCTGCGAGCAGCCGCCGGGGGCTCGGAAAGATCGGAAAGGCTCCCTTTCCGATTTGGCGTCTGCTGCCCGGCGACGAGGTCACTAGACTCGCGCCACGACGAAAGGTTGGCCCGGGGATCGGCGATGAGGCTTGGATTCTTCACCATGCCGCTGCACGGCATGGACCGCGACTGGGCGCAAACCCTCAAGGAAGACCGCGAGACCGTCATCCTCGCCGACCGCCTGGGCTTCCACGACGCCTTTATCGGCGAGCACCTGACGGACCGGTCGGAGCGCGTGACCAACAGCATGATGTTCCTGGCCTCGCTGGTCAGCGACACCAAGACGATCAGGCTGGCCACCGGGACTTCCAACCTGTCGCAATCGCATCCCGTGCTGATCGCCTCCCAGGCCGCGATGTTGGACCATCTGGCCGAAGGCCGCTTCATCTTCGGCGTCAGCCCTGGCGCGCTGGCGTCCGACGCCGAGGCGCTCGGCCTTCTCGAGGAGGACCGGAATCGCATGTTCGCGGAGGCGATCGACGTCATCCTCGAAATCTGGAAGCGCGACCCGCCCTACGACATCGACCTGCCGGGCAACCGTTGGAAGGTCTCGACGCGGCGCACGAGCGCGCCGCATCTCGGCGTCGGCGAATTGCCGAAGCCCTTCCAGAAGCCGCGCCCCGAGATTGTTGGCACCGTCCTCGCGCCCTTCTCCAAGGGCGTGGTGGACATGGGCAAGCGCGACTTCCACCCGCTTTCAGCCAATTTCCTGCTATCAAACTGGTTGCCGACGCACTGGCAGAACTATGCCGAAGGCAAGGCCGCCGTCGGCGAGGTCGCCGATCCACGGGACTGGCGCGTCGCCCGCACCATCTTCGTCGCGGACGACGAGAAGACCGCCGAGCGCTACGGCCGCACCGATCCGCGCAGTCCTTACCTCGCCTATTACCGCCAGATCCTGGCCAAGCTCGAGCGCAGCCGGCGGCTCTTCGTGATGAAGGAGAGCCGGGACCAGCCGGACGAGGCGGTGACGCTCGACCATGTGATGGACCGGCTCGTCATCTTCGGCACAGTGAACAGCGTGGTGGACCAGATCCTCGCGCTGCGCGAGGAGGCCGGCGCGTTCGGCGAGATCGTCTATGCCGGCATGGACTGGGTGGACCCGGCGCTGACCAAGCGATCGATGCAGTTGATGGCGGAGGAGGTGATGCCCCGCGTCAACGCCGTCATCGCCGCCGGGGCCAGAAGCAGCGCCGCCTGACGCGCGGCAGCATGGGAGGGAATGGCGTGACGATCGTGGACGACGAGCACTTCGAGCGCGGCATGAAGCTGCTGACGGAGATGGGTCGCGAGAAGACGATGCGCGACCACAAGCAGCTGTCGGAGGACCTCTACCGCTATTCCGTGGGGTTTCTCTTCGGCGAAATCTGGCAGCGCCCGGGGCTCTCGCTGCGCGACCGGCAACTCATCACGCTGGCCGCCAACATCGCGATGTCGCGGCCAACCGGCAGCCATTCGCATTTCCGCAGCGCCAAGAAGATCGGCATGACGCATGAGGAGATCATGGAGGTGATCATCCATGTCGGAATGTACACGGGATGGCCATGCATGTCGCATGCGGTGAAGCAGTACCTGGAAGTGCTGCAGCAGGATCCGACGGCGCAGCCCTGGGCTGCCGAGCAGCCGCCGGGCTGATCGCGTATGTGCTGGTTCTGCGACATCCGGGGCGGCCTGGTGCGCGAGGCGGCGCTGCGGGCCGACACACCGGTCGCTGCGCCGCGGCCGCCGGACGAACCGGCCCCGCCGCCCCTTCGGCCGGCCGAACCGGTCAGCCCGTCCGCGTGATCTCGGTCAGGAAGTCCAGGAAGACGCGGACCTTCTGCGGCAGGTGCCGCTTGCCGACATAGAGGACTGTGATCGGCGCGCCCTCCGCGGCGAAGCTCTCCAGGATCGGCACCAGCCGCCCGGCCTCGAGGTCCTTGCGGAACAGCCAGTGTGTGCCCTGCACGATGCCGAGCCCGGCGGCGCCGGCTTCCCTAAGCGCATCGCCGCTGTTAATCAGCGCGTTGCCGCCGACGCGGACCTCAAGCGGACGCCCGTCCTCGCCGATGAAGGACCAGGCCGGACCGAAGCGCCCGATGATGCAGTTGTGCTCCCTAAGGTCGCGCGGGTGGTGCGGCACGCCGCGCGTGGCGAGGTACGCGGGTGCGGCGGCCGTCACCTGCGCCCCGCGGGTCAGCAGCCGCCGCGTCAGCTGCGAATCCTGCACCGGCCCGGTGCGCACCGCGAGGTCATAGCCCTCCGCGACCAAGTCGATTGCGAGATCGCTGAAGCTGAGCTCCACCGAGAGATGGGGATGGCGCGCGAGGAAGGCCGGCAGCTCCGGCACAAGCGTGACGCGCCCGAACGAGAAGGGCACGACCGCGCGCACGCGTCCCTCCGCGGCGGTGTTGAGGTTGCGCAGCATGGCCTCGGCGTCGTCGAGGTCGGCCAGGATACGCGCACAGCGGTCATAGAATTCCTGCCCCGCCTCGGTCGTGCTGAGCTGGCGCGTGGTGCGGTTGAAGAGCTGGGTGCCGAGGTCGTTCTCCAGCCGCGCGATGGCCTTGGTCACCGCCGAGACGGACATGCCGAGACGGCGCGCGGCCGGCGTGAAGCCGCCGCATTCGGCCACGCGCGCGAAGACGCTGATCGCGGCGAACTTGTTCACGCCCGGGACGCCCCCCCGCTTCCATCGGGGCAGGCTATCCCGATCCGCCGCCGCGGGGATAGCGGCGGGTCAACGGAACAGCCGCTCCGTCGCCAGCCGCGCCCCGTCACGCAGCGAGGTGAGCTTCGCCCAGACCACGTCCTCCGCCACGCGGCCGGCGCCGGCGCCGGTGTCGAAGCCACAATCCGTGCCGGCCAGCACACGGCCGGGATGGCCGAGCACTTCCGCCACGCGCTGCAGGCGTTCCGCGATGACCTCGGGGTGCTCGATGACGTTGGTTAGCGTGTCCAACACGCCGGCGACGACGACCTGGTCGTCGGCCAGCGCTCCCTCGAGGCAGCGGTATTCATGCGCGTGACGCGGGTTGGCGAAGGGGAGGACGAAACCGCCGACGCGGGCCTTCGCGACCGCGGGCAGGATGTCCTTCAGCGGGACGTCGCGGTCGTGCGGACCTTCGTAGTTGCCCCAGCAGACATGCAGCCGCACGCGGTCGCGTGGGATCCCCTCGATCACGCGGTTGATGGTGTCCACCACAGCCTCCACGAAGTCGAGGAAGGCGGACAGCGGCTGGCCGGCGAAGGAGATGTGACGTTCCAGCGCCAGGTCCGGTGCGTCGATCTGCAGGAGATAGCCGTGTCTGACGATCGCCTCGTACTCCACCCGCAGCGCGCGGCCCAGTGCGTCGAGGTAGTCCGCCTCCGTCGCGTAGTATTCGTTGAGCAGGGAGCGCGCCAGGATCCCGGGCGAGGGCGCGGTCATGAAGGCTTCCCGGAACGGCCGGCCGTTCGCGTCTAGGATCGCGCCGAAGGTCGCGCATTCTTCCTCGATCGCGCTGGCGTCGACGTAGCGGATCTCGCCGACCGCCTTGGGCACGCTGTCGCGCCCGCTAACCGCGACCTTAGCCGCGTTCGCCGCGGCCATCATCTTCTTGAAGGCGGGATACTGCTCGACATCGGCGCGCGGTGGGCGATCCCAGGCGCCGCCGAAGCCGGACAGGCGGCGGCTTAGATAGAGGAAGAACGCCTCGCGCGTCTGCTCGCCGTCGTTGCCGATGTCGATGCCGGCGGCGACCTGGCGCGGCACGATGTCGGCGACCGCGGCACGGCCGGCGGCGAGGATCTCCGCATCCGTCACCGCCTCGCCCCGGATGCGGGCGACATAGAGGCGCGTGAGCGACGGCGGGCGCGGCAGGCTGCCCGTATGTGTCGTCAGGATGCGGTGGTCGCTGCGCAGCATGCGCCCTGTCTCCTTCGCGGCCGTCAGCCCTGCCGGATATCGGCATCGCGGATGATGCGGCCGTATTTCTCGGTCTCGGTGCGAACATGCGCCTCGAAGGCGTCGGGCGTGCTGCCGACGGGGATGCAGCCGAAATCCAGGATGCGCTGGCGCATTTCCGGCGTGCGGACCATGCGCTGGATCTCGGCGCTCAGGCGTTCCACGATCGGGCGCGGCGTCTGGCGCGGGGCTAGGATGCCCCACCAATTGTAGATGTCGAAGTCGCCGACGAAGTCGGCCATCGGCGGCAGGTCGGGGGCCACGGCGACGCGTTCGCGGCTCGACACGGCCAGGCCGCGCAGTCGGCCGTCGGCGACCTGCGGCAGCATGGTCTGCACGCTGTCGAAGGCGAACTGCACCTGATTGCCGAGCAGCCCCGCCAGCAGCTGCGCGCTGCCCGTGGCATAGGGCACGTGCTCCGCACGGGCGCCGGTGCGCAGCTTCAGCAACTCGCCCGCGATGTGCTGGCCCGTGCCGTTGGATGTGGAGCCGAAATTGTAGCGGCCGGGATCGGCCTTCAGCTTCTCGATCAGTTCCGGGACGCTTTGCACATCGAGCGCGACCGGGTTGACCACCAGCATCAGCGGCCCCGTGCAGAATAGCGAGACCGGCGCGAAATCCGCGATGTGGTTGTAGGCGGTGCGCATCAGGTTCGGCCCGATGGCATGCGTGTTCGACGCGCCCAGCAGCAGGGTGTAGCCGTCGGGCGCCGCGGTCGCGACAGCCCCGGCGGCCAGCGTCGACGATGCCCCCGCGCGGTTCTCCACGACGAAGGGTTGGCCCATCGTCGCGGTCAGCTCTTGCGCGATGAGGCGGGCGACGACATCGGCCGTGCCGCCCGGCGCGGCGCCGACCAGGATGCGCACCGGGCGTGTGGGGTAGACGGGCTGGGCGATCGACCGGTTTGGTGCGGCGCCCAGCATCAAGGCGGCGGCAGCCCAGCCGAGGCCGCGGCGTGCGAGATCCATGCTCCCTTCCTCCTTCCTTTCGCGGCCGCGTTCGTGGGCGGTCGGCCTGCGCTCCTTCCTCACGCCTGTGGCAGGCTGCCGGTTGCCTCCGCCAGACGTATCGCGCGGATGCCGATCTGTACGCTGACCGCGCCGGTCATGTTGTAGACCACGGAAATCGCCTCCAGCACCTTGCGTCGGCTAATCCCGCAGGCATAGGCGCGGCGGATGTAGCGGGCGGCGATCTCCGCCTCCCCGCGCGCGCAGAGCGCGGCGATGGCGACCAGCGCGCGCGGCCCGGGTCCGAGCAGTGGCGTCGGCTTGCGTCCGATCGCCAGGCAATGGTCCACGAAGGCCGCGGTGCGGCGCGCAAGTTCGGGATCGATAGCGGCCATGTCCCGCCAATCCTCGTCCTTGGCGATGGAGGAAGGGGGTTCTGATGCCTCCCGGCCGATGTCGAGTTCGGGGAAGGGCGTCAGCTGCTTCGGCTCGCCACCCGGGGGCATGACGCCGAAGGGATAGGCTGGGTCGTTCGCCAGCATGATCGACCGCGCGACATGCGAGATCGTGGAATGCCCAACCACCGGGGCGATGGCCTCGGCGGCCTCGAAGATGACGGCGCTGGTGACGCCCAACCGGTACAGCCGGCGAACATGGTTCGCAGCGAAGCGCTGGTCGCCCTTCGCGCTCAGATAGGCGGTTGCGATGAGTTCGCGCATCACCACCGACAGTTCCTGGTCGGGTGTCGTCTTGTTGGCGTTCTGCAGGATGTAACCAGAGGCATCGTGCTGCAACATCACGGTGCGCGGGACGTACCGCGCCATGAAATGCCATTCCTCGAAGATATCGCCGCGGTTGCGGATATATTCCGCCATCAGCGCTTCGGGATCGGGCTCGTCTTCCCTGCCGGTCATGACGTCGGCACCCCTCCCCGGCACGGCGTGCGCCGTCCTTCCTCATTGTCGCGTGACAAGACCGGAAAGCTTATCGCCGCGCCTTCTCTGCACAAAACTGGACGTGATGGAAAAACTGTATTGAAGGAAGAGGTCAGGACATGAGACGCCGCCCCGGCGTCAGGATCGGGTCACGACCGGGGCGCTCAGCGTCGCCGGCGAAGAGGGAGGAGAAACGGTATGCTCCGCCGCGCCCTGCTTTCGGCCGCCACGGCTTCCGCGATGCTCGCCGCGCCCGCGCTGCAGGCGCAGACCTTCAGCCAGACAGTCCGCATCATCGTCCCTGTCGCGCCGGGCGGCACCAGCGACATCATGGCGCGTCTGATTGCGCCGGTCCTGTCCGCGCGGATCGGCCCTAACGTGGTCGTGGAGAACCGTGCCGGCGCCGGCGGCAACATTGGCGCCGACTTCGTAGCGAAGAGCCGGCCGGACGGTCACACTATTCTGCTGCTGGACGTCTCAATCCTGGCGACCAACCCTGCGCTCTATGCCCGCATGCCCTTCGACGCGGAGCGCGACTTGGCGCCGGTCCAGATGCTGATCTACGCGCCCTACATCCTGGTCGTGAACAACGACCTTCCAGTGCGGAACGCGGCTGAACTCGTCGCCTATGCCCGAGCCAACCCTGGCCGTCTCAACGCCGCCAATGCCGGGACAGGGACGCTCGGCCAGATCGTCGCGCTGTCGCTCGCGGCGTCATGGGGAACAGAGGTGATGTCGGTGTCTTACCGCGGCGGCGCGCCGGCGATGATGTCGCTTGTCTCCAATGAGGCCAATCTGTCGATGTCGGGCGTGACGCTATCGTTGCCCTTCGTTCAGCGCGGCCAGATGCGCGGCATCGCGGTGACGGGCCCGCGTCGCCTCGACGTCGTCCCGGACCTCCCGACCTTCCGCGAACTCGGCTGGCCGGAACATGACGCCGGGACCTGGCAAGGGGTAATGGTGCAGGGCCAGACGCCGCGGCCGATGGTGGAGCGGCTGGAGCGCGAGATCGCGGCCGTTCTCGGCGAACCGCTGATTAGGACACGCATCGCCGAACTCGGGGCGGAGGTCGTGGCCGACGGCGCCGATGCCTTCCGCCGGCGCCTTAGCGAGCAGACTGCGTCCTATGGCAAGGTGATCCGCGACAACAGCCTTCGCGCGGAATGAGCGCCCGGATGCGAAGGACGGCGGCGTAGTTCGCGGACGGGCGCTCAGCGGGGGAGATCTGGCGTAGCCTCGGCGTTTCCGAGGCAAGACTCTACTGCTGGCGAACTGCCCGCGCTTTCGGCCCGTGGCTACGTCGGACCGCTTCCCGCCCTCTGCAGCGGTAGAAGTGCGCTTGGGCCGAGTCCCACGCCAGTTTGTCCCTGCTTTTCGTCAGGCTCCGAACACGGCCTCATAAACGCGCAGCCAGTTGCCATGCGTGATCTTGGCGACTTCCTCCGGCGTAAAGCCGACGGCCGCCAGCCCGTCCTCGATCTTCCCGATGTCCTCCACGCGCGGGAACCAGTCGGGCGGGCCGACCTTGCCCGGCTTGGCCGCCGAGCCCGCGCCGTAATCCACGCCGCGCGTCCAGCGCCCCATCCGCATCCAGTCGTAGTCCGGCTTGGTGAAGTTGTGGCTACGGTCGGTGCCAACGCCGACATGGTCGATGCCGGCGAGTTCCACCGTGCGCATCACCATCGTGCACCAGTTCTCGACTGTCGCGCAGTTATGGTCGCCCGTGATGTTGCGGTAGGTCGCGCAGCCGATCACGCCGCCATTGTCCCGCAGCGCGTGCAGCACGTCGTCGGTCTTGTTGCGCTTGTGCGGAAACAGGCTGTCGGCATTCGCATGCGTGATCGCGACGGGCTTGCCCGAGAACTTCACGGCATCCAGCGTGCTCCCGTTGCCGACATGGCTGAGGTCCACCAGGATCCCAGCGCGGTTCATCTCCTTGACGAGTTCTCGCCCGAAGCGCGACAGGCCACTGTCCTCGTCCTCATAACAGCTACCCGCGTAGCAGTTCTGGTTGTTGTAGGTCAGCTGCACCGACCGCACGCCGAGTTCGGCGAAGATCTCCACCAGGCGGATGCGGTTGCCGAAAAGCTCCGTGTTCTGGAAGCCGATGACGATGGCGAGCTTGCCGGCGCCGGCGATGCGGCGAATGTCGGCGGCGGTACGCGCGATTTCCACGATGTCGGCATTGGCGGCGCAGAGGTCGCGCCAGCGCGCGATGGCATCGAGCGACTCCGTCGTATCCTCCCAGAAGCCTGCGGTGATCGTCACCGCGCCGACATTGCCGCGGCGCAGTGCCTCGAAGGCGTCACGGTCGAAATGGCCGCATTGCAGGCCGTCGATGAGCATGGTGTCTGTCTCCTGTCAGTTCACCGGCGCCGCGCGGACCGCCAGCGTGCCTTCGTCGAAGCCGGGGGTGAAGGTGAAGCCGCGGCGGGTCGCCCAGATCCATTGCGCGGTGTAGAGCGGCACCAGACCGACCTCCTCCATCGCGCGCTGCATCGCCTCGGCCTGCAGAGCCGCGCGGCGCGTATCGTCCAGAGTCTGCGACGCCTGCTCGATCAGCCGATCCACCCCAGGGTTCGAATACCGCCCGCGGTTGAAGCCGCCCCAGCCGCCGGCGGGATCAACGGAATGCACGGCTTGGCGCAGCACCACCAGGTTGTCGCCCGTGCTGCCCCAGCCGTTCAGCAGCAGCGACGCGTTGAAGGCGGTCATGCGCGTCAGGAAGACGGATTGCGGCTCGGCTTCCGCCGAAGCGTCGATGCCGATGCGGCTCAGCATCTGGACGATCTGCAGGCAGGTCGTGCGGTCGTTGACGTAGCGGCCGTTGGAACAGTGCAGCGTGATCCTGAAGCCGTTGGGAAAGCCCGCCTCGGCCAGCAGCCGCCTTGCGGCGATGGGATCGAAGTTGCTGCGCGGCAGGCCGTCCGCGAAGCCGAACATGCCTTCCGGCGCGACCTGGTTGGCCGGCGTCGCGAGTCCGTCCATCGCGCGCTCCGTCAGTGCGGCACGGTTGATCGCGAGCGACATGGCCTGGCGTACGCGGACGTCGCGCAGCGGGTTGCGATCGAGCGGCCGGCCCTCCTTGTCCGTCACGAAGGGCGTAACCTCGCGGGCGGTGTCCGGCACCAGGAACATCGTGCGGTTGCCGTCATGGGCGTAGATCGTCACGCGGGAATCGCCGCGCAGCCGTGCGACGTCGGTCATCGGCACCTTGTCGATCAGGTCGACCGTCCCGCTGAGCAGCGCCGCCAGCCGCGCCGCATCGTTCGGGATCGGCCGCATCGTGACGTTGTCCCAGACCGGCGGCGGGCCCCAATAGGTCGGGTTGCGCGTGAACTCCAGCTTCTCGCCCGGCGTCCAGCGCACCAGCCGGAATGGCCCGGTGCCGATCGCGGCGCGCCCCTGGTTGAAGTCGACGGTCGTGGCATCGCCGACGCCCGCCGAGACGATGCGGATGCGCTCCACGTCCAGCAGCAGTTGCGGATAGGGCGCGGCCGTCTCCAGCCGCACGCGATGCGGCCCCAGCACCGTCACGCCGCTGACGGACCGCGCATAGGGCGCATAAGTCCCCGCGCCGAAGCGGACGCTCAGCACCCGCGAAAAGGAGAAGGCGACGTCCTCCGCCGTCAACGTACGCCCGTCGGCAAAGGTGACGCCCGGGCGCAACTCGAATTCCCAGGCGGTATCGCTGACCGGCCGCCAGGACGTCGCCAGGCTGGGCCGGAGGTTGTAGCGCGGGTCCATCGTGACCAGCGTGTCGAAGACATGCGCGTGCAGGGCGGATGCCGTGAAGGTCGGCGCGACATGCGGGTCCATCGACGTCGTGTCGGTCTGCAGCGCGAAGGTGAAATCCGCGGCCGACGCCGTCGTCGCTAGCGCCGCCGCCGTCATCGCCAGTCCGATGCGTCGCATCGCCGTCCTCCTCATGCGGATTCCCTTGGGATCAGGGACCGATTGATCGTAACCAGCGGCGGGATGTCGCGGCCGGCCTCCGCGGCCTCGAAGGCGGACCGCACGGCCATCGCGGCGGCTTCGTGATGCACGCTGAGCGTCGTCAGCGAAGGCCGCACGAAGCCCGTCCAGTCCGCGTTGCCGAAGCCGATCACCGCGACGTCGTCGGGCACCCGCACGCCGCGATCCGCCAGCCCCGCCAGGACGCCGAGCGCGATGACGTCGCTGCCGGCCTGCACCGCACGGAACGCGACGCCGGCATCGAGTAGCCGCTGCGCGGCCTCGTACCCCGCGACGTAGCTGTACCGCGCTTCCTGCGTCAGTTCGCGGCGCAGCGGTTCGCCGGCATCGGCCAGCGCGGCGCGATAGCCGGCGTATCGTTCGGTGCCCAGGTCCGACGAACCCATCCGCCCGACATACACCACCGGCGCGCGGCCAGCGTCGATGAGGTAGCGCACGGCCTGGCGCGTCGCGGCGAACTCCTCATGCACGATGGACGGCACGCCGCGATGGTCCATCCGCTGCACCATCGACAGCACGGTCAGCCCGCCCGCCTGCAGCGCCGCTAGCGTCGCGTCGAACTTCGGCCCGATGCGGTCGGATGTCGCGATCACGATGCCGCGTAGCCCGAGCGCCGGCGCAAGCGACAGAAAGCTGTCGAGTCGCGCCGCGCTGTGATCCAGGTTGTAGAGCAGCACGTCCAGCCCGATCGCCGCGACGGCGGCCTGCACATGCTTGGTCAGCGCGGAATAGAGGTTCTGCTCGATGTCGCCGACGAGCAGCGCGATCGCGTTGCCGCGCCCGCGGCGCAACCCCTGCGCCATGCGGTTGGGCCGGAAGCCGAGCTTCAGCGCGGCATCAAGCACGCGCTCGCGCGCCTCCGCGTTCACGCTGGCGTGCCCGTTTAGCACGCGCGACACCGTGGCCGAGGAGACCCTGGCGAGCTTCGCGACGTCGAGCACCGTGGTCATCGCGAAAAGGCTAACGCGTCCAGTAATCGTTTACCAGTGTCGATTCGCCCGGTTACGTCGCTTGACAAGGCGCTTCGTGGCGGGCGACGCTCCCTTCTCAGTAATCGTTTTCTCCGCGAGGGCGGCTTGGCGGCTGGCGACGTCCGGATCGAGGCGATCTCCCGCACGTATGAATCGCGGGCGGGCAGCGTGCACGCGCTCGGCCCCGTCTCCGCCACGCTGGATGCCGGCCGCACCACCGCCATCGTCGGTCCCAGCGGCTGCGGCAAGTCCACGCTGCTGCGCATCATCGGGGGCCTCGACAGGCCGAGCGCCGGCCGCGTATTGCTGGATGGGCGCCCTGTCACAGAGGGAATGACCGGAATCGGTGTCGTCTTCCAGCGCGACCTGCTGTTGGACTGGCGCAACGTCATCCAGAACGTGCTGCTGCCTGCGCAGCTGCAGAGGCGCGACCCCGCCTGGGCACGCAACCGCGCCATGGCGCTGCTGAGCGAACTCGGCATCGGCGAGTTCGCGGAGCGCCAGCCCTGGGAGCTTTCGGGCGGCATGCGTCAGCGCGTCGCCATCGCGCGCGCGCTGCTCTGTGAACCGTCCTATCTCCTGATGGACGAGCCCTTCAGCGCGCTGGATGCGCTGACCCGCGACCAGATGGGTGTGCTGCTGCAGCGCGTGCAGGGCGCGGGGCGCACGACCTCGGTCCTCATCACGCATTCCATTCCGGAAGCCGTCTTCCTCGCTGACCGCGTCCTCGTGATGTCGGGCCGACCCGGCGTGCTGCTCGACGACATCCCCGTGGACTTGCCGCGTCCCCGCACGCTGTCCATGCGGGAGGAGCCGGACTTCGCCGCGCTGACCCGCCGCATCCGCATGCAGTTCGAACGCACGGGCGTGCTGACGGGATGAGCGATAGCCCCGCCGCCGCCGTCGCCACCACCGCGACCCAGCCATCCCGCCTGCGCGGCGTCGGCATCCTGCTACCGGTCGCCAGCGGCCTCGGCGGCCTGCTGCTGTGGGAGGCCGCGGTCCGCTTCTTCGACCTGCCGTCTTATCTGCTGCCCGCGCCGAGCGAGGTGTTCGAACTCATGCTCGAACGCTGGCCGCTGCTGCTGGACCAGTTGCAGTACACCGCCTTCGCGGCCGTCGTCGGCTTCGTCATCGCGCTGGCGATCTCGCTCAGCCTCGGCGCGCTGATCGCGGCCTCGCCCGCCTTCGAGCGTGTGATTTATGTCTGGCTCGTGATCTTCCACGCCATCCCGAAGGTCGTCGTTGCGCCGCTGCTGCTGGTCTGGATCGGCTTCGGCGTGAAGTCCGGCATCATCTTCGTGGTGGTCTTCACCTTCTTCCCGATGTTGGTGAACACCGTCACCGGCCTGCGCTCCGCCGAACCCGACCTGCTGCTGCTGACGCGATCGATGGGTGCGTCGCCGTGGCAGGCGCTCTGGACCGTGCGACTGCCCAGCGCGCTGCCGTCGATCATGGCGGGGATCAAGATTTCCATCACCCTTGCGCCACTCGGCGCGGTGATCGGGGAATTCGTCGCCTCCAACAAGGGCCTCGGCCACATGCTGATCCAGTCCGTCGGCAGCCTGGAGGTGCCGACGGCCTTCGCCGCGGTCGTCGTCGTCTCGATCCTCGGCATCGCGACCTGGTATCTCGCGGAATGGATCGAGCGCCTGGCCATTCCCTGGCACGCCAGCCAGCGCGGTCGGGCGCAGGAATGAACAAGGGGAGAGAACGCATGAAGCCGTCCCGTCGCGCGCTGCTTGCCGGCGCCGTCGCCCTCGCCGCCCCCGTGAAGGGCCGTTCGCAGGGCATGGAGAAGATCAAGCTCCTGCTGGACTGGGGCTGGCTACCCTACCACTCCGTCTACTTCATCGCGCAGGAGAAGGGCTATTTCCGCGACGCCGGGGTCGAGGTCGAGTACGAGCAGGGCCGCGGCTCCAACACCACCGCGATCGTGGTGGGCCAGCGCGGCTACGACATCGGCCACATCAATATCACCAACGTCGCCGCCGCCATCGCGCGTGGTGTGCCGCTGAAGACGGTCTGCGTCTACCAGCACCGCACCTCCGCCAGCTTCGTCGGCATCAAGGGCCGCGTGACGCTGACCGGCCCGGATTCGCTGCGTGGCCTGAAGATCGGCAGCACGCCGGGTGGCTCCGACGGGCTCAGCCTTTCCGTCTTCCGTCGCGCCAACCGCATCCCGGAGAACGCGCTCAACGTCATCTCGCTCGACGCCTCCGCCAAGAACGCCGCACTGCTGACCAACCAGGTTGATGTCGTCAGCGGCGACAGCCACGCCTATCGCGCCATCGTCCGCGGCGCCGGCTTCGAGCCCGAGGTGTTGGAACTCGCGAGCTTCGGGGTCCCGCTGCTCGGCTTCGGCTATGCCGCCAACGACCAGGCGATCCGCGAGAAGCCGGAGGCGATCCGCCGCATGCTGGTCGCGATCAAGCGCGCCATGGCCGATCAGGTCGCGGACACCGATGCCGCCTGCACGCTGATCAAGTCCAAAGTCACCGTCGCCGGCAGCCAGGCGCAATGCGTGGACTACGCGAAGGGGCTGCAGGCGCTCAGCCAGCCATTGAGCGACCCGACCTGGGGCCGTTCGTCGGAAGCCGAATGGCGCGCGCTGGTGGAGACGCTGACCGCTGTCGGCGAGATCCGCCAGCAGCGCCCGCTCGACGCGTACTACACCAACGACTTCGTCCCGGCCTGATCGCATGCCCGCCGACCGCTTCGACGCCATCGTCCTCGGCGGCGGGCATAGCGGGCTGGTGGCCGCGGGCTACCTCGCCAGCGACGGACTTTCGGTGCTGCTGCTGGAAGCGGGACCGCGTCTCGGCGGACCGGCCGCGACGGTCGAGTTCATGAGGGGATACCGCACGACCATCGCGAATTCTCCGGGCTCGCTGGAGCCGCTGATCATCCGCGACCTCGACCTCGAGAAGCATGGGCTCCGCATGCAGCCCATCGATCCCACGCTGGTGCACCCGCTGGCCGATGACAGCCTATTCGTGGGCTGGCGCGACAAGGCCCGCGGCGCCGCGCAGATGGAACGCTTCGCGCCCGGCGAGGCCGCGCGCTACGACGCCTTCTTCGCCTATCTCCAGGATTTCGCGGACAAACTTGGCATCACGATGTTCGGGCCGCCGCCAGACCTCCGCGACCTCACGCGCAACCTCGTCAGCCTGGACGACCAGGAAGCTTTCGCGCGGATCTTCCTCGGCTCCATCCGCGACCTCATGGCGCAGTTCGACCTGGCCTGGCAGACCCAGGCGCTGATCGGGCCGATGGCGATCGTCGGCGGCAGCGTCACGCCCTCCTCGCCGGGCACGCCGGCCAACCTGCTGGCGCGCCCGCTGTCGCTGGCTTCGCTGAAGGCCGCCGGCGCCGACGACCCCCGGCGCATGCCCTTGCGCGGCACCACGGGCATGCCAGTCGGCGGTATGGGCGCCATCGTCGAGAGCATGGAGCGGTCCGCCCGCGCGCGCGGCGTGGTGATGAAGACCATGGCGCCCGCCGACCGCATCCTGCTGAGCGATGGCGCGGTAGAGGGTGTGGTCACGCGCGACGGCGACGTCTACCGCGCGAAGCTTGTCATCGCCGCGCTGAACCCGCGCGTCACCGTCTGCGACCTACTGCGGGACGAGCCCGACTGGGCCCTCTGGCGCGCCCGTATGGGCAAGCGGCCGATGGCTGGGAAGGCCTTCAAGGTTGTGGTCGCGCTGGACGGTGTGCCGCGCTGGCGCAACGCGCCGCCAGATGCCGGTCCGCAGGCGTTGATGGCAGCGCAGTTCCGCATCGCGCCGTCGCTGGATTACCTTGAGGACGCGCATGCCGAACTGCTGCGCGGCCGCATCGCGGAAAAGCCCGTGGTCTGGGGCCTCTGTCCGTCCCTGACCTCCCCGGGCCTCGCGCCGGACGGCAAGCATGTGCTGAGCCTCAATGTAGGGACCGCGCCCTACCACCTGCGCGACGGCACCTGGGCCGAGGAACGCGACAAGCTTGCGAAGCGCACGCTGGCGGCCTGTGCGGAATACCTGCCCGATCTACCCGACCTCATCACGGATTGGCGCTGCATGGACCCCGAGGATTTCGAGCGCGACTTCGGCCTGGTCGAGGCGAACATGGTGCATGGCGACCTCGCACCTTGGAACAATTTCTGGATGCGGCCGCTGCCGGGCCTACACGCGTATCGCACGCCGGCGCGCGGACTGTATTTGAGCGGCAACGGCACCTGGCCCGGCAATTTCATCTCGGGCCTGTCGGGCCACAACGCCGCGCAGGCCGCGATGGCGGATTGGCACGCCGGTGTGCTGACGAAGGCGGCGTGACCATGGAACGCAGCATCGCGCTGGACTGCCACACGCATCTCGCGCCGATCGTGCCGGACCTGCTACGCGCGATCCCCGACGTGGATTGGCGAGAGGCTGAATTGAAGCTGATGGCGGGCAGCGTCCAGTTGGCGGGCGGACCGAAGGTCACGCGGCCCGAGGCGCTGCTGGCCTGGATGGACGAGAACGGCATTAGGCGCGCCTGGTATTCCGTCCCGCCGCCGATGTATCGCGACGGCATCGCGGACGAAGCCGCCGCGCGGGCCTGGTGCGGCTACGTCAACCAGGCCCTGCGCGTCATCGGCGCCCCGCATGCCGCACGCCTGTCGCCGAGCTTTCTCCTGCCCGTCCGGCATCCCGCGCTGGCCGCCGAGATCGCCGCGGCCTGCGCCCAACACGGCGCCCACTTCGCGATGGCGGCGGGGCACGCCGCATCGGCCGTGATGCTCAGCGATCCCACCTATGACGCGCTGTGGTCGGCGCTGGATTCGGCGCAGGCCTTTGTGCTGCTGCACCCCACGACGGGCAGCGATCCGCGCCTCGATCGCTTCTTCCTGCACAACCTGATCGGCGGCCCGGGCGAAACCGCGCTCGCCGCCGCGCATCTCGCCATGGGCCGCGTGATCGAGCGCTTCCCGCGCATCCGCTTCATCCTCTCGCACGGCGGCGGCAGCGCCGCGCTGGCGGCGGGGCGGATCGCGCGTGGCCAGGCCGTTGGCCGCCCCGGCGCCGACACCGGCGCGCCGCCGATGACCCAGGCCTTCCGCCACTTCATGGTGGACTGCATCGCGCATTCCGCGGCGGGGCTGTCGCTGGTCGCCGATGTCTTCGGCCGGGATCGCCTGCTCTTCGGCTCGGACTGGCCGTTCTCGATGGGCCTGACCGATCCCTGGTCGCAACTCGACGGCGTCGATCCCGAGGTGATGGCAGCGATCGCGAAGGCGGATCCGGAAGCCTAAAGCATCGTGCCGTTAATCCGGTGCCTATCCTGCGGTGCTGAAATAGCTCCAGCACTCGCTTGGGCTGTAGAGT
>NZ_JBNXUM010000056.1:0-20536 GCF_050563545.1 Falsiroseomonas sp. HW251 | reverse complement strand
GGGACCACGATGAAGGCCGGGCTGGCGATCAGGTCATGGGCTTTCAGCACGCGGTAGACCGAGGCTTCGGAGACGAAATAGCGCTGCTGGTCGGTGAAGCGCACGGCAAGCTCACGTGGCGACAATTCGGGCTCGGCCAGGGCGAGGTCGACGATCCGGTCACGCTTTGCATCGGCGATGCGGTTCCACACGCGCGCGGGCCGCGAGGGCTGGTCGGCCAGTGCTTCGGGCCCGCCGTGCTGGTAGCGGTCGACCCAGCGGTAGAAGGTCGCCGGCGGAATGCCGAGTTGACGCAGCGTGCGGCGGGCGGGCAAGTGAGACTGCTCCACGAGGCGGATGATCTCGAGCTTTTCGGCAGCGGGGTACCTGATGAACGGTCGTCCCCAGTCCGCGATCATGCTTTTTTCAGAAGACGCAGCTCGAGTGCCTGTTCGGCGACGGCTTCCTTCAGGGCGCGGGCTTCCTGGCGGAGTTCCTTGACCTCGTCGGTGGTGGCGGCACGCGCCGTGTCGCCGACCAGCCGCCGTTTGCCGGCTTCCAGGAATTCCTTGGACCAGGCGTAGTACAGGCTCTCGGCAATGCCCTCGAGTAGGCACAGCGCGGCGATGCTGTCCTCGCCGCGCAGGCCTTCCAGCACGATCCGGATTTTCTCCTCGGCCGAGTGCTGCTTGCGGGTGCGTCGGCGGATGTCGCGCACTACCCGCTCGGCGGGCTGCTCCGCAGCAGCGGCCGGCGCGGAGGATTTCTGGCTCATCTTCACTCCTTGGCGGTTACGATGAGCCAGAAATCCTCCGCTCCTCAACTTCCCCGATTTGTCTCAAAGGCGCCGACACCGGACAAAACTGTCGGAACAAAGGCGTCTAGCCAATTTCGGAAGCCACTCGCCGTGGGCATTGCAGCGTAGGAAAGATGCCCGCGTCTTCGCGCCGGCGAGTGCCGATGCCGGTTTAGATTCTGCTGGCGATAAATCAGTAGGGCGCTCCACTCTGCCCCCGAGCCTGCCGACCAACTCGCAGGAATTGGCGGAACGACACGATGACACGCCGGCCGGGAACGCGCCTCGACGGACAGACCCGCTTGCGTCGTACTCCTCATGCGCCAGCAACGAGTTCTAGCAACTCGCCATGGATGAGACCGTTCGAGGCGACCCGCTCCGTGTCGTCGTCTCTCGCATCCGCGTCGTCGAGCCGCGTGACCCGGCCACCTGCTGCGCGTACCATAGGCATCGCGCCGGCGTGGGATACGGCATCGGCTTTCAGCGAGATGAAAGCATCGGTCTGCCCGCCCGCCACCCAGCACATCTCGAGCCCACCTGAGACGATGATGCGCACGCCCCGGACGACTTCTCCCAGCCGGCGGATGACGGTCACGGTGCGCGCCACCTCCGCCGGCGAGAAGTGCGACGTCAGGACGACCGAAATCACCGCGTCCGACAGTGACCGCGTGCGGGACACCGCGGCAGGCTCGCCGTTCAGCCGCGCACCTTCCCCCTCCGCATAGGTCGCGACGAGGCCGAGGGCCGGCGCGTGGACGATCCCGACCCGCGTCACCCCGCCCCGCTGATAGCCCAAGGTGACGGAGAACCAGGGCAGGCCGGAGGCGTAGTTCACCGTGCCGTCCAGCGGGTCCACGATCCATCGCTCCCCCGAGCCGCCGTCACTCGCCCCGGCCTCTTCCGACAGGATGGCGGCGCCGGGCGTGAGCCGGCGGAGGCCCTCGAGCACTACGGCCTCCGCTGCGAGATCGGCATCCGTCACGACGTCGCGCAGTTCCTTGCGGCGGACGTCCCACGGCGCCCCCCGCATCCGGGTCAGCACCGCGGCAGCGTCGGCGGCGACCGTCGCGGCGCCGCGGAGGATCTCCGCATGGGACAACACGCGCCGTTCAGCCCATCAGCGCGGCTGTCTCCCGTACCAGCCGCTCGAGTCCGGCGTCGGCTGCCACATCCCCACGCATGACGCGGTTGATGACCTCCCGCTGCGTGCGCCAGATGCGGACGGAATTGCCACCGGGGTAGCCCTGCCAGGGCACCGAGCGGTCCATCTGGCGCGCCACGGTGCGGAAGTTCGGGTTGGCCTCGTAGTAGGGGCCAAGGAATTCGGGTCCCAGGGCGCGAAGGTTCGTGGGGAGATAGCCGCTGGTTTCCACCACGGCCTTCTGCGCCTGGGGTCCCGTCATGTATTTCACGAACTCCCAAGCGGCTCGCTGCTTTGCAGCGTCCCGCGTGGTGACCAGCGCGGCGTTGCCGCCTGTTGGCAGCCCGCCCTTCTCCTTGTCGTCGAGGGGGAAGACGCTGGTGCCGAGGGTGAAGCGGTTTCCAATGGAATCCGTTACCTGCCGCATCCGTGCGGGCGTATCCACGAAAATGCCGATGCCTCCCGCGATGAACTGCTGGCGCGATTGGTCCCAGTCGATCAGCGGCATCCCCGCCTCGGACACGAAGCGGCGAAGATGGTTCATCGCCCGCAGCCCCACCGCATCCCCGAAGGCGACTGCGTTGCCCGCCTCGTTCAGCATGTTGCCACCGCCCTGGTGGATCATTGCCCGGAACAGCCAATCGTCCGGCCAGTCATGCACGTTGTAGCCGAGACCGGCGACATTCGACCCGCTCGCGCGGATGCGGCTGGCGAGTGCCACGGTGTCGTTCCAGGTATCGGGCATGCGCGCCGGATCGCCCCCGGCCGCGCGCACCAGCTCGGTATTGAAGTAGACGACAGGCGTGGAGGCGTTGAACGCCATGCCGTAGAGCCGCCCGTCCACGCGCCCGAGGTCGAGGATCTTGGGGGAGTAGTTTGCCCGCACCCAGTCCTGCGGCTCCGCCGCCAGCAACGGGCCGAGGTCGAGGACCTGCTGACGACGCAGCAGCGTCCTGACAAGTTCGGCCTGCAGGTGGAAACCGGAATAGAACACGTCGGGCAACTGGTTCGTCACCGCCGAGCGCAGCATCGCCTGGTGCCCGTCGTCATAGGTCGGGGCCGGGGCGCGGAAGGTGACACGGATGTTCGGATTAGCCCGCATGAATTCCTGCGCCACTGGCTCATGGAACCGCGCGAAGGCGGGGAAGCAGTAGAGCACGTCGAGCGTGACGGGCGTCTGGGCCCTCGCCAGGCGTGGCGCCGAGAGGCCCGCGAGGATGGCCGTGCCGAGGGTTCGTCTCGTGATCGTCATTCGTGTCCTCCCCTTGTCTGGATGTGCCTCACTTGAGTCCGGTCATTGTCACGCCCGCGATGAAGCGGTGTCGCGCGAGAAGGAAGACGACGACGAGCGGTGCAGTGATGATCGTCGCGGCGGCCGTCAGCGCGCCGTAATTTGCCCCGGCCTCCGCATCGGCGAACAGCATCATGCCGAGCGGCGGCGTCGCCAACTTCCCGTCCGTGATGACGATGAGGGGCCAGTAGAGGTCGTTCCAGTGCGCGACCACCGAGAACACCGCGAAGGCCGCGATAGCAGGCCACGCGGAGGGCACGACGATCCGCCAGACGATCTCGAACTCCCCCATGCCGTCGAGCCGTGCGGCCTGGATGATGTCGTCTGGGTAGGAACGGAAGAACTGGCGCAGCAGGAAGATCGCGAAGGCCGAGAAGAAGAATGGCAGCATCATGGAAATGTAGGTGTTGAGCATGCCAAGCTCGGCGAGCGCGATGTAGAGCGGCAGCGCGGGCACCTGCACCGGGATCGCGAGCGCGAGGAGGACGAGGATGAACAGCCACTCCCGTCCAGGAAACCGCAGCTTCGCGAGGGCATAGGCGCAGGGCACCGCGATGAGAACCTGCACGACGAGGATGCCGAGGCAGACGATCACGCCGTTCAGCGCCACGCGAAGCAGCGGCGCCCCGGTGAGGGCGAAGCCGTAGTTCTGCCATCCGAAGAACCGCTCGGGCCAGAGGCGAAGCGTGCCGCTGAACACCTCGTCCGGCGGCTTAATGGAGGTGGCGAGCATCCAAACGAAGGGCAGCAGGATGAAGGCCGCGCCCGCCAACAGCACCGCATGTGCAAGAAGGGAAGCGACGGAGCGGCGCATCAGTAATGCGTCCTCCGCTCCAGCACGAGGCGCTGCACCGCGGAGACGGCGAGGAGCGCGGCGAGGAAGAGAAGCGTCAGTGCCGCGGCGTAGCCCATGTGAAAATACTGGAAGCCCTCCAGGTACACGTTGTACAACAAGACTTCCGACGACCCCATCGGACCGCCCCGGGTCATGACCGCTACCGTGTCGAACACCTTGAACGCGGTGATGGACGTGGTGACGACCACGAAGAGCGTCGTCGGCGTCAACAGCGGCCAGGTGATCGTCAGGAAGCGGTCGAGGCCCGTCGCGCAGCCGTCCACCGCCGCCGCCTCGTAGAGGTCCTTCGGAATCGCGGAGAGCCCCGCGAGGAAGAGGACCATGTTGAACCCGAGCAGCTGCCAAATGCCGATGACCGCAAGGGTCGGCAGGGCGAGGGAGGGCTCGCTGAGGAAAGGCACCTCGCCCACGCCGATGGATCGCAGCACCGCGTTCACCGGCCCGAGGCGCGGATGCAGGACGAACTGCCAGACCGTCGCCATGGCAATGAGGGTGGAGGTGACGGGAAGGAAGTAGATCACCTCGTAGAATCCACGGCTGAGACGGCGCCCATGGACGAGGACCGCAACGAGGAGCCCGAGCCCGACGGATCCCGGCACCACGATCGCGACGTAGAGCAGCGTGTTCCCGAGCGAGCGTCGGAAGGTTGGGTCAGTGACGGCCCTCGCGTAATTCGCCGTCCCGACGTTGCGCGTGTCCACCGCGCCGAGCTCGTAGTCCGTGAAGCTCAGCGCGAGGAGGACGGCGAGGGGAAGGATGCTCGTCGCCAGGAACAGGAGAAGGGCCGGGGTGACGAACCCCATTCCCGTCCAGCGCTCGATGCGAGCCTGGCGCGCGGTCACGGCGCCATCTCCGGCGCGCATGCGAGGGCCGGGACATGGTCCGTGCGCTCGCCCGCTGCGTCGAACAGATGCGCGGCGGCGGGATCGAAGGCGAGTGCCGCCTCGCCGCCGGCCGCCACCCCGGCAGCCGAGGCCGCGCGCACCACGACCGATGCTCCGGCGATTGTCGGGAGATCGAAATGCAGCATGACCTCGGGACCGAGATTCTCCATCCGTCGCAGCCGCGCTGCTAGGGGTCCACCGGGGACCACGCGCATCGCCTCCGGCCGTAGCCCCACCGTCGCCGCGGACCCGGCGGGGAGGCGGGTCCGGGCCACCTCCGTCCCGTCCTCCAGGGCCGCCATCCCATCCACTCCGATACGCGCGGGGAACAGGTTGATCGCGGGGCTGCCGATGAAGCGGGCCACCGTGACGTTGGCGGGCCGCGCGTAGAGATCGGCGGGTGTGCCGAGCTGCAGGATCCGTCCGGCATCCATCATCGCGACGCGGTCGGACATCGTCATCGCCTCGACCTGGTCATGCGTGACGTAGAGGAATGTCGTGCCGAGCCGCCGATGGAGGTCCGTCAGTTCGGCCCGCATGTGGACGCGCAGCTTCGCATCGAGGTTCGACAGCGGCTCGTCCATCAGGAAGACGTCGGGATGGCGCACCATCGCGCGGCCGAGCGCGACGCGCTGCCGCTGCCCTCCGGACAATTGCGACGGCTTCCGCTCCAGCAGAGGGGCGATCTGCAGGCCGTCGGCGACAGCACGCACCTCGCGCGCGATCTCCGCCATCACGCGCCTTCGCCGCGGCGAGAGAAGCCGCAGGCCAGGCACCCGCTCCCATGCCGAGAGACGCGCCATCATCAGCGGCAACGCCATGTTCCCCGCAACGGACATGTGGGGGTAGAGGGCATAGCTCTGGAACACCATGGCCGCGCGGCGTTCATGCGGCCGCAGCTGGTCCACGGCGGCACCGCCGATGCGGACCGAGCCCTCGGTCTGCGGTTCCAGCCCGGCGATGATCCGGATCAGCGTGGACTTTCCGCAGCCCGACGGGCCGACGAGGGTGAGGAACTCGCCGTCCAGCACGTCGAGGTCGATGCCCGACAGCACCCGCATCGCGCCGAAGGCCTTGCCGATGCCGTCGAGTTCGACCCGGGCCATCGCGCCGTCCCTCTCAGGCCTCGACCGCGAGGCTGGGCGGATAGGTGTCCCGCGCCACCGGGTAGACCTCCTGGGCGACATGGTCGATCCAGAAATCCGTCAGGCCCGGCACGGCGGGGCGCGTCACGGTCACCTCACGGCCGTGGAAATCGTAGACGACGGCGCCGAGTGTCGCCTCGCCAGGCATGGGCGGTTGGAAGTCGGGGCCGACGAGGAAGGCCGCAGCGCCACTCCAGATGTGGCGCCGGCCGCGATGGATGGCTTCGTGCGCACGGTGCAGGTGGCCCGTCGCGACAATGGCCACGTCGTGCCGGTCGAACGCCGCGAGCATGCGCCGGCGCAGATCCGGCTTCACGGACCAGTAACCGGTGTCCGGCTCCTCCGCCTGCTCCACCATGAAGGGACGGTGGGTGAAGACGGCAATGCGCCGGCTGGCGGCGCCCGCCATCGCCTCCTCCAGCCAGGTCTCCTGCTCCAATTCCGCGACAAGGCCGGATCCGAACAGCATCGAATCGAGGCCGATGAGGCGCCACTCCGCCACGTCGCGCAACCACCAGTCCGGCCCGAGATGGCGACGCCACCGCGCGAGGCGTTCGGCGTTCACCGGTTGCTGCGGGTGACCTGCCTCGCCGACGTCGTGGTTGCCAGGAACCGAGAGGACGGGCGCGGGGAGCGTCGCGAGGAGGGCCGCGCAATGCCGCATATCCTCCTCGACACCCGCGCCGTCCACCGTCACGTCGCCGGTGTGGATGACGAGGTCGGGGCTCTGTGCAGCCACCCAGGCGGCCAGCGGCGCCCAGTTCGGTCCGAAATGCGTCTTGCCGGGAGACAGGTGCGTGTCGGAGATCTGGACCACGCGCGTCATCGGTGCCCTCGCATCGGCTCTCTCCCCCTACGGTGTCCGATGCGCCGCGGGCGCAGCAGGTGCATGATCCGTCGCCGCGTTGCGGATGGCCGCCGGGAACAGGTCCGGCCGGTCCGTGGTGATGAGTGTCACGGGCGCCGCAAGCCAGCGTGCGACGTCCGGCGGCTCGTTCACCACCCAGGCGCCGAGGCGCAACGCGCCGACCCGGCGTAGAAACAGATCCATCTCTCGCGCGAGGAGCGCGTGGTGGACGGCAACGTAATCCACCCGCGCGGCATCCACCGCGAGCAGGAAGGCATCGAGACCGCCCAGCTTCGAAGCGGAATTTTCGTTGACGGAAGCAAGCAGGCGGCCATCGGGGAAAGCCGCGCGAAGGCGATGCAGCACATCCGGCCAGAAGGAAGTGGCGACGCTCCGCCGTGCCAGGCCGCGCCGGTGCAGGTGGTCCACCACCCGCTCCTCCAGACCCGGATAGGGTGCGCCGTCCGAGTCCACCTTCAACTCGACGTGCAGTTCCACGCCCGTCGGCCCGAGCACGTCCAGCACCTCGTCGAGGGAGGGCACGCCCTCGTCGCCACCGTTCAGGCGGAGGGCACGCAGTTCGGCCATGCTCCGCGCCGCCACCGGCCCCTTTCCGTTCGTCGTGCGGTCGAGCGTGGAGTCGTGGATGACGGCGAGGTCGCCGTCCTTCGTGGGATGCACGTCGAATTCCACCCCGGCCACGCCGAGGCCGAGGACGTTGCGGAAGCCGGTCAGCCCATTCTCGGGCCACAGGTTCTTCGCGCCGCGATGGCCGATCACGCGCTTCATCATTTCCCGGACTCGATCAGCCCCTTCACGAACCATCGCTGGAGCAGCAGCACGACGGTGATCGGCGGCAGCATCGCGAGGACGGCCGCATTCATCGCGAGATTCCAGGCCGGGATGGATTCGCCATGCGGGATCAGCTGCTTGATGCCGATCACCACGGTCTGCATCGAGGCTTCCGTCGTGAACAGCAGCGGCCAGAGGTACTGGTTCCAGCCGAACAGGAAGAAGATGATCCCGAGGGCCGCGAGGTTCGGGAGGGACAGCGGCAGGAGGATGCTCCGCAGGAAGCGCAGCGGCGTCGCGCCGTCGATCCGCGCGGCGTCACAGATCTCGTTCGGGACCGTGAGGAAGAACTGCCGGAACAGGAAGGTCGCGGTGGCGGAGGCCATGAGCGGGAAGATCAGGCCGCCATAGGAGTTGAGGAGGCTCCACTGCGGCGCGATCTCCACCTGCCAGCCGGTCAGGGCGTGCAGCGCGGCGTCGAGGCCGATGCCCAAAGAAAGGGCGCGCAGTGGCATCAGCACGTCCGTCATCGCCTCGAAGGTCGGGACGATGCGGACCTCGACCGGCAGCATCAGGGACAGGAAGACGAGCCAGAAGGCCGCGCGCCGGAACCGGAAGCGGAAATAGGTGATGGCGAAGGCCGAGAGTATGGAGATGGTCAGCTTTCCCACCGCGATGCCGACGGCGACGATCAGCGAGTTGAGGAACAGCCGGCCTCCCCCGATCCGGCTCCAGACCGCTGCCGCATTTTCGAGGAAGGCGCTGCCGGGCGCCATCGGCAGCGGTACCTGCTGTACCTCGGCCGTCGTGAGGGAGCCCGCGACGAAGGCGTAGTAGAGAGGAAGGCAGGTCAGGAGCGCCGCGCCGATCAGGACCGCATGGCAGGCGCCGTCGAGGATGGGCGTGCGCTCGATCATTGGGACACGTCGTAGCTGACGCGCCGCTCGACAAGGCGGAACTGGATGATGGTGAGCACGATGGCGAAGGCCATGAGCAGGACCGACTGGGCGGCGGAGGAGCCGAGGTCGAGGTTCACGAAGCCGTCGAGATAGACCTTGTACACCAGGATGCTCGTTCCCGCCGCCGGGCCGCCGCGCGTCGTGGTGTCGATGATCGCGAAGGTCTCGAACAGCGAGTAGACGGTGTTCATGATGATGAGGAAGAACACGGTCGGTGCGATCATCGGGAAGACGATGCGGGTGAAGCGGCGGATCGGCCCGGCCCCGTCCACCGCGGCCGCTTCGATCACCGTGCGCGGCACGGCCGCTAGCGCCGCTACGAGGAAGATGTAGTTGTAGCAGAGGTGCTTCCACGACGCCGCGAAGATCACCAGGATCATGGCATCGGCCGCGGAGCGGTTCGGGTCCCAGGCGATGCCGAGGGCCCGGAGGAGGCCGGCGCCGGGGCCCACAAGCGGGTTGAAGAGGAAGGCCCAGATGAAGCCCGCGATGGCCGGCGCGATCACGTAGGGCAGCAGCAGGACGGTGCGGTAGGCGGTCCGCCCGCGGGTCACCCGGTCCGTCGCGAAAGCCAGGAGCAGTCCGGCGGCAAAGGTCAGCACGACGGTAGCGCCGGTGAAGATGACGGAGAGGCGGAGGGATTCCCGGTACTCCCGGCTCCGCAGCAGGTCGGTGATGTTTTCCAGCCCGACAAAGTGGACGGTCTGGCCGAATGGGTCCTGTAGGTGGAAGGCCTGATAGAGCCCCCGGCCCGCCGGGATGAAGAAGAACAGCAGCAGGATGATGAGCTGCGGCGCGAGGAGCAGCAGCGGAAGGAGCTGGCCCTCGAAGCCCGACGTCTTCGTGCCCGCCCGGCTCCGCGCCTTCCACCGGGGCCGGAGGAGGGCGGGCCAGGCGAGACGCCGCGGCGGCAGCGTCGGGAGTGCAGTCTCGCTCATGCCCCTCGTCGAGTCCTGGATCAGTAGCGCCCGGCGTTCAGCCTTTCGAAGCGTCGCAGGATCTCATTGCCGCGGGAAACCGCGTCGTCCATCGCGGCCTGGGGCTGCTTCGTGCCGTTGAAGGCGCGCTCCGCCTCCTCCCGCTGGGCGAACATCGTCTGGGTGAAGTTGCCGAACCGGTAGCCGAGGGAGTTCGCGGTCGGCGTGCCGCGCGCGAGCTGCCGGACGGCGATTTCTTGCGTCGGCTTCTCCCGGTACCAGCCCTGCTCCGTCGCCAGCGCGTAGGCCGCGTTGGTCGCGGGCACGTAGCCCGTGGCCTTGTGCCACGCGACCTGCGTCTCGGGCTTTGCGAGGAAAGCGAGGAAGGCGGCAGTGCCGACGTTGTCGGCCTCCGGGTGGCCGCGCAGCGCCCAGAGCACGGCACCGCCGATCACTGAATTCTTCGGGCTGCGCCCCTCCTCGTAGGGAAGCGCGACCGCGCTCCAGTCGAGGTTTGGCGCGGCCATGATGGCGCCATGGGCGGCGGTGGAAGCCATGAAGGTCGCGGAGCGGCCGGAGGTGAAGATGGAAGCGGGATCCACCCCTTGCCCGGCAACATCGAGCAGTCCCGCGTCCATCCAGCGCTTCATGCGCGCGAGCTGCGCGACGACGGGGGTGCGGTTGTAGGTGAACTCGGTGTCCAGGCCATCGAAGCCGTTGCTCTTCGTCGCGTACTGGAAGTCGTTGATGGCGGAGTAGTTCTCGAACCAGCTCCAGTGGTAGTCGCCGGCCATGATGCTGCCGGGGCCGCCGGCGGCCTTCACGCGGCGCAGCTGCTCCTCCAGCGCGCTCCAGGTCTCGGCAGGTTGTTCGACGCCGGCGCGGGCGAAGTGCGCCTTGTTGTAATAGAGGATGGGAGTGGAGGAGTTGAACGGCATCGCCGAGAGCTGTCCGCGATAGGAGTAGTAGCCCGCGATCGGCTTGATGAAGTCCCCCCAGTTCAGCTGATGGCCGTTCGCCGTGAGCAGCTCCTGCACCGGCACGATCGCGCCGGAGAGAAGCATCGTCAGGAAGCCGCGCTCGTAGATCTGAACGAGTTGCGGCTGGGTCCGCGTGCGGTAGGCGGCGACGGTCGCGTTGATCAGCTCGTCATAGGTGCCCCGGAACAGCGGCACGACGCGATACTCCGACTGCGTCGCGTTGAACTGGCGCGTGAGGTCTTCCAGCTTCTCGCCGAGCGGCCCGGTCATGGCGTGCCAGAAGCGGATCTCGCGAGCGCCGCCCTGCGCGAGCGCCGGTCTCGCCAGCGTCGAGATGCCGAGGGCCGCGACAGTGAACGCCGAGCGGCGGGAGAACGAGCCCGTCATGACAGCTTCCTTCCCTGTTCGCTTGCCCTGACTCCGTTTGCCTGAGCCGGACTGCCGTCGCGAAGCCTAGGACAGCAACACACCACTTGTAAATCGCTAAACACAACTGTAATGCGGCTGACACTGCTTGCCCGGCGCGGTTGTCTCCGCCGGGGCGGAGAGGGGCGGCCGTGGACAGCTCAGACGACCAGATGCACGTCCGCGTCGCCTGGCTGTACCACATGGAGGATCTGACCCAGGGCGAGATCGCGGCCCGTCTTGGCCTTACCCGCCTGCGCGTGAACCGGATCCTGTCCGAGTGCCGGGAGAGCGGGCTTGTCCGTGTTTCGCTCACCTCCCGCCTGGAGAGCTGCGTCGCTCTGGAGCGACGCCTGGTCGCTGCCTTCGGCCTGACGGATGCGGTCATCGTCCCGACACCGGAGGATCCGGAAAAGGTGGCGCCGCTCGTCGGGCGTGCGGCAGGGGAATACCTGTCGGCCTATCTTGCGCGCACGGAGGTCCGGGTCTTCGGGGTGGGGTGGGGCGCGACGCTGCGGGAGACGATACGCCACATCGCCCCGGCCGACCGGCCAGGGATGTGGGTGACGTCCATGATGGGGGGCCTCACGCGCGGCTCCGATCTCAACTCCTTCGAGACGGCGGGGGAACTCGCGCGGCGGCTCAACGCGCGCTGCACCTATCTTGCCGCCCCGATCTACGCGGGCAGCGCAGCATCGCGCGACACGATCGTCGCCCAGGACGTCTTCGCTGAGGCGCTCGCGCGCGTGGAGTCGGTCGACCTCGCGTTGCTCAGCCTCGGCGACCTCACGACGCGCTCGCTCCTCATTCGCCACGGCCTCCCGGCCGACGTGACGGCGAAGGATCTCCGCGCGGCGGGCGCCGTCGGCGACGTCCTCGGCCAGTTCCTCGACGCGGAGGGGCAGCCCATCGCCCATCCGATCAACGACCGCGTCATCGGCCTGCCCTCGGCCCGTCTCGCGGCCATCCGCAACGTCGTCGTCGCGGCGGGGGGGCGCAACAAGCGTGCGGTGATCGCCGCCGCCCTGCGTGGCGGCGTGCCGAAGGTGCTGATTTCCGACGAGGAGACGGCCCGTGCGGCACTTGGTGGCTGACCTACCCGGCGCGAAGCGCGGCAGACGCGCGCAACGCCGCGTTCCGCGCCTCGAAGAGCGCGCGGTAGATGCCGTACGCCACGTCATGCGCCCGCGCCGCGCTGGGATCGGCGCGAAGGGGGGCCGTGCCGGGAGACATGCGGGCGACGGCGGAGAGGAGGTCGGGATAGAGGCCTGCCGCTACCGCCGCCGGCATCGCGGTGCCAAGCAACACCGGCTCCGGCGAGTGTAGGAGAAGCAGATCGCGTCCCATCGCGTCCCTGTAGAGCCGGACGAGGAGAGGGTTGCGCGCGTGGCCGCCGGAGAGCGCGACGCGGCGCACCGCGTAGCCATGGGCATCGAGGTGATCGAGGATGTGCCGGGCCTGAAGGGCGAGCGCCCGCGCAGTGGCGTAGTAGGCTTCGAGGAAGTCGCGCTCGCTCCGTTCCTCGCCGATGCCCGACAGCAATGCCCGCGCCCGCCCGTCTCCCAGAGGAGAGCGATTGCCGAGCCAGTCCGGGACGACGTGCCGGTCCGCGGCGAAGGCCGCGCCCTCCGCGTCGAGGCACTCGACGATCCGCGCGACGGCCGCCGCGTGTTCCCCTGGCCCCGCGCGCCGCGGGCCGGCGGGATGCGTCTCCAGCACCGCGTCGAGCGCCGCGCCCGTGAGCGATTGTCCCGCCTCGTGCAGCCAGAGGCCGGGGAAGACGGCGTCGCGATAGGGTCCCCAGACGCCGGGGATGAGCCGCTCGTCCGGGGCGAAGGTCATGATACAGCTGGAGGTGCCGCCGATGAGCACCGCCGTCCCGTTCATCGCCGCCGCGAAGCTGCCGTCGAGCGCGCCGAGCGTCCCGGCCTCCGCGTCAATCAGCCCGACGGCGACGCGGGTGCCCGCAGGCAGCCCGAGCTCCTCCGCCGCCCCCGGTGACAGCGCGCCATGCAGCGCGCCCGCCGGCGATGGCGGGGCCGCGAGCGCGCCGAGCTTCGGCAGGTCGGACAGCCCGAGCCGGGCGAGCAGCCCGTGCCGCCATCCCTCCCCCGGCAGGTAGGCCCATTTGCACGCGAGCCCATTGAGTGAGTGCCGGTCCACCCCCGTCGCGCGGTGGGCGAGGGCGTCGCAGAGGTCCCGCGCGCCCGTCACGCGCGCCCAGGCCGCCGGGTCGCGCCGCCGCAGCCACAGCAGCTTCGGCAGGTGCATCTCGGGCGAGAGCGTGCCGCCCATATGCCGCAGGAACCGGTCGCCCGTCGCGGTGATCTCCTCGGCCTCCGCCTCGCCGCGATGGTCGGCCCAGCAGAACACGTCGGCCCCGTCTTCCAGCGGCGGGCTGCCCAGGTGTGTCAGCGCGAGGGAGGACGTCGCGTCGAAGGCGAGCGCCACCACGCGGCCTGCCGCGCCAGGTGCCGCGTCCAGCGCGCCCTGCACGGCCTTGACGACCGCCGCCCAGATTTCCGCAAAGCGATAGACCGCATGACCAGGGGCGGGACGCCGCAGCGGAAATCCTGTCGCCGCCGCCGCCAGCAAGCCGCCCCTCGCGTCGAACACCCCCGCCCGCGCCGAGAGTGTGCCGACATCCACCGCCACGAGGAGCGGCGCCACCGCCCTAGCCCGCCGCGTCGGTCCCGTTCGGGTAGATGAGCGTCTTCACCACGCCCGGCGCATCTGCGGCGTGCATCCGGAACGCCTCCGCGGCATTCTCCAGTCCGACGCGGTGCGTCACCAGGGTCGCCACGTCCACTCTCCCCGAGGCAACGAGCGTAATGGCGCGCGGATAGACCTCCCCCATGCGGCGGGAGAACTTGATCTTGAGGCCGCGTCGCCGAGCATCCGCCGCGGGCAGGGTGTAGGTGTCGCCGTCGGGGATGCCGACGAGCACGACGCGCCCGCCGATCCGCGCTGCGGTCACCGCGTCACGGAATCCCACGGGGTTGTTCGTCGCCTCGATGACGAGCGGCGTTCCCTCTCCCGCCGTCCAGCCCGTGATGTCGGCGACCGAGGAACTCACCCGATCCGCGCCCAGGCGCGAGGCCATCTCCCGCCGGTGCGCCTGCGGGTCGACCGCCAGCACCTCCCCGGCACCGGCGGCTTTCAGCACCTGGAGGATCAGCAGCCCGATCGGGCCGAGGCCGAGCAGCGCCACCTTCTCCAGCAGTCGCGGCTTCGCCAGGTCCACCGCGTGGATTGCGACTCCCAGCGGTTCCAGCATCACCGCGTCGAGCGGCGTGAAGCTCTCCGGCACCGGCACGATCTGGCTCCGCGGCACCCAGATCCGCTCGGCCATCGCACCGTCATGCGGCGGGGCGCCGATGAACTCGACATTCGGACAGAGGTTGGCATGACCCTCGTGACACCACGGGCAATGTCCGCACGCCTTATTCGGGTCCACCGCGACGAGCGCGCCGCGTCGCAGATTCAGTTCCGCCACGTCCTCCGTCAGCCAACCTCCGAATTCGTGCCCCGGCACGAACGGCTCGCGGATGGTGGCCGATCCGATGCCGCCGTCCTTGTAATAATGCAGGTCGCTGCCACAGAGCCCGACCGCCGCCACGTCCAGCAGCGTCTCGCCCGGCCGTCCTTCCCGCAGGTTGAACGGAGCGACGCGGGCGTCGTGCGCGGCGTGGAGGAACAGCGCTCGGGACATCGGACCCACTCGGTTTTACGTGCTTCGATTTACTTTTGTATGGTCGGAAAGACAAGAGTGAATATGCCCTTTGGCGAGGGGATCGTGTGTGCGGGCGTGACAGTGCTTCCGGCACGGGCTCGGGGGTGGCGGCGGGGGGCCATTGTCAATCAGCGCGGAAACCCCCGGACCGAAACTCGGCGGTGGACACACCACCGCTGAGACCTTCGCTTCGGAAATCCTTGACACTGCCCGGCGGCGTTTAGACGCCGGACATTGCCGCGTAGGGGCTGCCCGTCGGGAGCGTCGGCATCACGCCAGGCAGGCTCCCCGATCGGCGTGAAGCCGCGGCGCGCGACGTCGCCGAAGACGGCCGCCTCGGCCTCCTGCTCACGCTGGGTGGTGGAGGACGAGGAGGAGACCGTGCGTGCGCGCTGTGTCGCGGCCGGCGGCGGCGGCGAGGTGATGCGGAGCGAGCTTCGAGCCTGCATCGGCCGCCTCGACCGCTTCGCCTCGGAGATTGAGGCCCTCGCGGGCGGACACGAACCGCATCAGATCGTCATGCTGATCGACCACCGTCGCGCGCGCGATGTGATGGAGGAGGCTGCGAAGATCGGTCGGGCGGCCGCCTGATCCTCTCGCATATCGGCGCTGGAACGCCGAACAGGATCGGCTTGCGGCCATCCTAGTCTCGGTCTGATCGGCAACGCAGTGCACCGAGAGTCCGTTTTGGGCGCAGGCTGTGATGGGGTGGACGCCTCCCCCGACGGCCGCTGTGCCAGGGTGGTGTCGCCCACCACCAGCAGCAGGACGCCGCGATTGCGCAGCTCGTTCAGCACCCGAAGCCAGAACTTCGCGCCTTCGTTCTGCTCGAGCCAGAGGCCGAGGATCTCCTTCGTGCCGTCGGCCCGGACGCCAAGGGCAATGTGCACCGCCTTGTTGCGGACCAGTCCCTCGTCCCGGATCTTCACCCGCAGCGCATCGAAGAACACCAGGGGGTAGACCGGCTCCAGCCGCCGCGCCTGCCAGGTGGCGATCTCGTCCAGCACGGCATCGGTCACCGCGCTGACCAAGTCCGGCGAGACCTCCAAGCCGTAGAGGTCCAGCAGATGGCCCGCGATCTCCCGCGTGCTCATGCCGCGGGCGTACATCGACACGATCTTCTCGTCGAAGCCAGGGAAGCGGCGCTGATACTTGGCGATCAGCTGCGGGTCGAAGCTGCCCTGCCGATCGCGCGGCACCTCCAGCGCGATCCGCCCTCCGGTGTCGGTGGTCACCGTCTTGCGGCCATAGCCGTTGCGGCTGTTGCCGATCCCGGCCTCGCCGCCGAGATGGTGGTCCATCTCGGCGTTCAGCGCCCGCTCAGCCAGCGCCTTCTTGAGCCCATCGAGCAGCCCGCCTTCCTGCAGGGCCGCCGCAGCGTCCGTGCCCGCGAGCAGCTGGTCCAGCACCTCATCCGCGATGTGCGCCGCTTTCCGTCGAGCCATGCGGGGGATCCTTCCCTTCCCTCATGACCGGCAACACACGAAATCCCCGACAGTCCCCAGTCACGCGCCTGCGGCACGCCGTCCACTCGTTGTCCACCTCGCCTTCGTAGTGATCATCGATAGTGTGCCCGCATACGCACGCGTAGCGGGGACGGAGAAGCGTCACGGCCAATCGCCGCTTTCCAGACCTTCGATGGAGTCTGCATCGAAATCCAAGTTGACCCATCTGCAACCCTGACGGCGCGCATAGTCCAGCAGTGCCAAGAACCGCTCACTGAAACCAAGTGCGAGCGCCTCCTCGGAAGCTTCCCGAAAATCTTCGGCATATGCGTCGACGATGAACCCCCAGCCGTGCTCGATGATTCGGAACGGCGGCGCCGCACCCGGGTGATCACGACGTTCGCGGGGAGCCAATTCGGCAAGGATCTCATCGTCGCGCCCGTCGATATGCACCGTACTGGCGTCGAGTACCTGCGTGAATCGTAGACTTTGCGCTCTGTCTCCACTCACGATGCGTTCTCACCGTCAATGCAGGCCAGGACCGCGGCGAGCACGCCGACGATCCGCCCCTCCGCGTCCTCGCGTGTCGCGGACGGCTCGTCGACGTGGGTTCCAATTGCATCAGCGCCGAATCCGCCAATGTCGCGGGTAAACAGAATGTCCGCATGCCAACCCGGTGCAGCGCCGGCCGGCGCCTCGTAGAAGACAATGGCCTTGACGTCGGCCAACTTCACACCCGCGAGCATTCGCTGTAGCGGAGGCGTGGGCCTTCCCACCAGCGCTCTCGCCCGCGCCACGAAATCCGGGAGAGCAGCCCGGCCCGCTTCGATCTGCCATTCCGAGTGCGTCGCGATGGTGCGAAGCGGCTGCTCGCCACGCGCATCGCGCTCGAGGTTCACGAGATTGATGTGAACTGCGTCGCGCACAGCCTCGAGCTGGTCGTCCGGGATTGCCTGACCAAGCTCCGCTTCGAGCTCCGCTACCAAGCGGTCGACCAACACCCCGATTGGCGCAGGCGAACCATCGTGGAAGACGTTGGCGAGCGGGAAGGCGAGCTGTGGCGTGGGAACGTGCGCGGCCCGTCGGGCCGCATTGTTGAAGAACATCGCTGAGAATGCCTTGATGGGAAGATGAACTAGAATATGATGAGCGGTTCGCGACCACTGACTCAGACCAACACGGTCCTGGTGGTATTCGCGATCGTCGTCTGAGAGAGACTGTTACGCAGCGGCCCTGCCATACATTTCGCGCAGCATCGCTGCAAACTGGGCACCGTCGAAGCTGACCCGTGGCACGTCCGCGTGAATGCCTTGCATCCCGTGCTCGCTGAATTCGATGTCGGCAACAGCGGCTTCGTCGAAGCCCCTCGATCGAAGCCACGCCTGGAGATCAGCCAAGAACGTCTGGTCCGTATAGATCAGACCGCTCTTGCACTCGTCGAAAGTCGTCGGAGCGTAATTCACACCGAGGTCGCCGTCGTCAGGGTCGTCCTCGAGCGAGACGTAGATGTCGACGCTTTCGATCCGTACGTCTGCCCGAACTGCACTGTACAGTCCGTCACCGCCGGTGCGGAAGTCGCTCTTGACGGGCATGCAGAACAAGAAGCCATTCTCGTCAGCGTCCGTCACGTAGTTCATGATGTCCGCGATCGGCGCACCTTTCCACTCGCGTTGCGGGAGGCGCGCGCGGTTCGGCATAGCATGTAGCTGCCGGCGAACAGCATCGTATTCAGCGCGAGTTGCGCGCAGGCGAGCGCATTCCTCCTGCGCGTCCGGTCGTTCGGCGGCATCCACGAGATCGTCAATTCGATCGATGCAGCTGTTGACGATGTTCCTGTCGGCTTCCCAGCGCTTCAGTGCATGTGCAAGGAAGATGTCGCGGAAGCGGCCGTCGCAACGAAGGTCAATGAGCAGAGTGTCCGACGGATTGGCATCGCCGGGCTGCAGATGCTGATTGTAAAGTGTGTTCAACGGAATTTCCTAATGGAGTACTTGAATAAGTTAGTCGTACACCGACGGAATCGTCGTCCACAAGCAAGTCCTCCGCCGGCGACTCATGCAAAATTAACGCTCACACCGTTGCGCATCCAAGTGTCTATAATGGGCGCCGCTTCGCGCGTCGCACGATGGCAGCGATCAGGCTGGGCGCGGCGAAATTTCGCACGTCGCTGAAGCGCGGCGATGGGGTAGGCGTGCGCGCCGACCGGCGCCTGTGTCGACCGAAAGGCGGCGTCGACGTGGCTTTCGTTGGGGCAGGGCGGCGTCAAGCGCGATTAAATCCAGGCGCATTGCTGGCCTTCTCGGCTTCCATAGAAGTGGCGACGGGTTGGCATCGCAGCCTGACGTCCGTGCGGTGCCCGCGTTGCGTAGACGAGAAGCGACGCCGCAACTCGTAACGCGGCGCATGTTCGTCGGCGTCGCGGCCGCGTGCGCCTCCGATACCGTCGTCATTGCTCGCTTGACGACGGACGGGCCCGCGGCTGTTTGCGAACGTCAAGAACGGCAGTGGCAGGATGCTATCGGCGGCGCGGGCGCATGTCAGCGTGACGCGCGGCTACGCGCATTTCTGCTTGGAGGGCAGCGCCCTCTCCGCAAATCGCAGTTACGCCCCTAACGCGTCTCCAGGTCCATCCGCGGATCCAGTGCGTCGCGCAGGTCGTCTCCGAGCAGGTTGCAGGCCAGGATCGTCAGCGCGATCGCCAGCCCTGGCAGCAGCGATGCGCCCAGCGACAGGTGTAGGTAGCCCCGCCCATCATTGATCATCCCGCCCCAGGTCGGTGTCGGCGGCTGCACGCCGAGGCCCAGGAAGCTCATCGTCGCCTCCAGCAGGATCATCCGGGCCAGTTCGAAGCTCGCATAGACGATAATCGGCGAGGCCACGTTCGGCAGGATGTGGCGCAGCATCAGCATCATGTCGCTCGACCCGGCCGCGCGCCCAGCCTCGACATAGCCGAGTTCACGCACCGTCAGCACCGAACCGCGCACGATGCGTGCGAACCGCGGCCAGCCCGAAAGCGCCAGGATGGCGACCAGGTTCAGAATCGACGGCCCGAGCACCGCGGCGACAACGATCACCAGCAGTACAACCGGGAAGGCAAGCTGCACGTCCGCCAGGCGCATGATCACGCTGTCAACCCGGCCGCCGTAATGGCCCGCCGCAAGCCCCGCCGCAATCCCGACCAGGGCGGCGCCGAGCACCGCCAGCACGGCGACGAACAGCGTGACCCGCGCGCCATGCACGATGCACGACAGCAGGTCGCGCCCCAGATGGTCGGTGCCAAGCAGATGCATGGGATTGCCGCCCTCGACCCAGGCAGGCGGCAGCAGGCGCACCAACAGGTCCTGGTCATAAGGATCGAGTGGTGCAACGACATCCGGCATCACCGCGCAGACCAGCCCGATCGCCAGCACGAGCAGGCTGAATCGCGCCGTCCAGCGCCGCATCACTCGCTCGAGCAGCGTGCGACCGCGGCTAGCCGAGCCGGACTCGGGGGTCGAGGACGGCATAGAGGAGGTCAACGATGAGGTTCACCAGGACGAAGGCAGCGGCGAAGGTGACAACCACCGCCTGGACCACGGGAAAGTCGCGCGCGTAGATCGCCTGGATCGCCAGGCGCCCCACGCCGGGCCAGGAGAAGACGGTCTCCGTCACGACGACGCCGCCCAGCAGGAAGCCGGTCTGCAGCCCGACAACGGTTATGACCGGCAGCAGCGCGTTGCGCAGCGCATGCACCCAGACGATGCTGTGCACCGGCAGCCCCTTGGCGCGCGCGGTGCGGATGTAGTCCTGGTTCAGCACGTCAAGCATGCAGGACCGCGTGACCCGCGCGATGATGGCGAAGAAGTAGACCGCGAGCGTGGTGGCCGGCAGGATCAGGTTCTCGATCCCCTCGCGTCCGCCGGAGGGTAGCCAGCGCAGCCAGATCGAGAAGATCGCGATGCCGACGACACCGAGATAGAAGGACGGCACCGCCTGGCCGAGCAGCGTCAGCACGCGCAGGATCGCATCCGCCGCCGTTCCGCGAGCCCGCGCCGCGGCGACGCCGGCGGGAATGCCGATGACCAGCGCGATCACGAGCGTCGCGAAGGCGAGTTCGAGAGTCGCGCCGGCGCGTTCCCAGACGAGTTCGCCGGCTGGCTGGCCGAAGCGGATTGACTCGCCGAAATCGCCCTGCAGCAGATGGCCCATCCAGATGAAGAACTGCTCCAAGACCGGCCGGTCGAGCCCGTGGCGCACCCGGAACTCCAACCGCACTTCCTCCGGCGTGGTCGGCGGCAGGATCATGTCGGTAGGATCGCCGGCGAGGCGGACGAGGAAGAAGGTCGCGACTGCCACGCCGAGCAGCACGGGCACCGCGCCGACCAGC
>NZ_JBNXUM010000055.1:0-23683 GCF_050563545.1 Falsiroseomonas sp. HW251 | reverse complement strand
GGCCCTTGTTCCATGCCGATCAACACAGGGGGCCTCCTGTTTGGACGTCTATGCCACCGCGACGTTCCAAAGAACGGGGATCGGCATCTCGATCAATCCCGAGATGTTGCTGCGATGGGCGACGGGCGTATAGATCTGACCGAGCGGAACGAAAGGCAGGTGTCGGGCGGCTGCGCGCTGCAGACCCTCACCGATCTCCTTGCGCTGGGTCAACTCTGGAGCGCGGGCGTAGGCGTCGCGCAAGCGCTCGATCTCAGTATCGCACGACCACCCGAACCAGCCTGCGCGGTTGCCCTGCGCGTCGGTCTCGCAGGGACTGGCGAGCGGGAAGCTCGTCAGGGGATTGTTGAGCTCCACGCCGAGCGAGCGGGTGTGGAAGATGTGCCAGCCGCCCTGTCGCGCGGGCTGGCGGTTGCCGCGACGGGCGAAGACGCTCGCAAGGTCCTGCGCGACCACGTCCACATTGACGCCGATGCGGCGCAGCTGGCCGATCGTCACCTCGGAGAGGCCGGTGAGGATCGGATTGTCGGTCGGGTGCAGCACCGTGATCGGCTCGCCGCGATAGCCGGCCTCGGCCAGCAGGGCGCGCGCGCGGTCCAGGTCCGGGCGGGCATAGGCCTCCATACCGGCCTCGGTGCCGATCGGTGAGCCGCAGACGAGGAAGGCGCGGCAGGCGCGCCAGTTCTCGTCATCGCCGGCGGCCGCGCGAAGGTAGTCGGTCTGGTCCACCATGCAGGCCAGCGCCTGACGTGCACGGACGTCGTCGAAGGGCGGGTGCAGGTGGTTCGGCCGCAGATAGCCGAGCCAGCCCTGTCGGTCGAGGATGCTGACCGTCACGCCGCGCGCGCGGCGCAGCAGGCGGAGCAGGTCGAAGGACGGCGAGTTGACGATGTCCACCTCGCCCGCGACCAGCGCGTTCGCCTGGGTGCTGGCGTCGGGGACGATGCGCCACTCCACGCGCTGCACCCGCGCCACCTTGCCACCGGCGTAGCCGCTCGCGGGCTCGGCCCGCGGCACGTAGCCATCGAAGCGTTCATAGACCACGCGCGAGCCCGGCACGTGCTGGTCGGGCAGGAAGCGGAAGGGCCCGGAGCCGATGACCTCGCGGATCGCCGTGTTGGGATCCGTCTCGGCCTCGCGCTCGCGCATGACGAAGCACACGTTGGACGACACCTTGGCCAGCGCGTCCAGCAGCACCGGATAGGGCTCGCGCAGCTGGAGCCGGAAGCGGCGGTCGTCGACCGCATCGAGGGCCGCGGTACGTGCCAGCACCATGCGGCCGAACACGTCACGTCCGCCCCATCGCCGGATGGAGGCGGTGCAATCCCGCGCCCGCACCGGCGAGCCATCGTGGAAACGCAGTCCGTCGCGCAGTTGGAAGTCCCAAATGAGCCCATCGTCGGAGACGGCGTAGCGCTCCACCATCTGCGGCCGCGGCGTGAAAGAAGCGTCCTGCGCGAAGAGCGTGTCGTAGATCATGTAGCCGTGCTGATTCGTCGTCAGCGCGGTGTTCACGATCGGGTCCATGGACGGCAGGTCGAATTCCGGCACGAAGCGCAACGTGCCGGGCTGACGCTGTGCCCGGGCGCCACCGACGAGAGCCGGTGCTGCGAGCAGCCCTGCGCCGGCGGCGATGACGGCGCGGCGGGTGGCGGTCATGCTGATCCTCCATCTGGCAGGGGTGGGGCGAAGCGCATGTCGGAGTACTGGCCGGCGGGCAGCGGTGCCCCGGGCGGCAATCGCAGCCGCTCCACCGTCGCGCGGTTCAGCCGGATCCCGAGGCCGGGTCCGTGCGGGAGCTGCAGCAGCCCGTCGCGGATGACAAGTGGCTCTTCCAGCAAGTCGTTGATAAAAGGCGTGCCGGTGCGGTCCACCTCCACGGTGATCGCATTCGGCAGCGCGGCGACGACCTGGGCGTTGGCGATCACGGCGAGCGCGTCGGACCAGGTGTGCGGGGCGAGCCGGACACCGAGCGGCGCGGCGGCGCGCCCGACCGCGGCGACGACGCTGATGCCGCCCGCGCGCGAGGCATCCGCCTGCACGATGTCAACGGCGCGCTCGCGCAGCAGCTCGCGGAAGCCGTCCTGGCCGAACTCGTTCTCCCCGGCGGCGATCGGGACACGCGCGATGCGGCGTAGGGCTGCGTAGGCTTCGACGGCCTCGGGCTCGAACGGCTCCTCGAACCAGAAGATGCCGCGGGCCGCGAGCTGCTCCGCCAGGCGCGGCGCCTCCTCTGCAGTGTACCGCATGGAGCCGTCCACCATCAGGTCGTGCCCGGGGCCGGCGCCCCGGCGGACCGCGTCGACCATGGCAAGGTCCCGCGCGCCGCCGTAGCCGAGGCGCATCTTCATCCGGCGAAAGCCGTCCGCCGCATGCCGTGCAGCCTCCTCGGCGATGGAGCCCTCGTCATCGTGCCAGAGGAGCCCGCTCGCATAGGCCGGCACGACATCGCGCGCGTCGGGGGCGAGCAGCTTCCGCACCGACATGCCGGCAGCCTGGCCGCGCAGGTCCCACAGCGCGGTGTCCACCGCGCCGAGCGCGGCCACCGCCGCGCCCTTGCGGCCGTACCAACGCGTCTCCAGGTGCATCATCCGCCAGAGCTGCTCGACCTCGCGCGGATCCTGGCCCGCCAGAAGCGGCGCGAGGTGCCCCTCGACGGTGATGCGCACCATGTCCGGATGCGCATAGGCGCTGCCGAGGCCGGTGCGGCCACATTCCGTCCGGACCTCGACAAGCGAGGTGAGGCGGTGGGTGCAGGCGCCGCCTGCGTAGCGGAAGCCGTGCGGCGGCGGATAGGCATAGACGAGGGTGGTGACCCCGATCTCCGCGATCCGCATGCGCTCGTCTCCTCCGGACGCGATGCTAGGCGCATCGCATCCCCGCATGCGACTCCTTTTTCGCATACGCAAATCGCTCTGGACGCCCCACGTCCGGTCTCCGCATAGTCCACGGCCAGACAAGGGAGGGCGCGCCGATGACAGCCAGGACGGCCCCGCGCATCGCGCTCGGCGGGCTGCTCTTCGAGGGCAACACGCTCTCGCCCGTACGCAACCCGCTCTCCACCTTCACGAATAACCCCTACGCCGAAGGCGAGGCGATGATCCACCGCTTCGCCGGCAGCGACACGGAGGTTGCCGGCGCGCTCAGCGTGCTCGCGGCGGCGGAGGCGACGGCGGTGCCGCTGCTCTACACCCACGGAGGCGCCGGCGGGCGCGTGACGGCGGAGGCTTGGCAGACGCTGCGCGACGGGCTGCTTGCGCGTCTCCGCGCGGCGCTGCCGGTCGACGGCGTCTACCTTGCCCTGCATGGCTCGATGCTGACGGAGACGACCGACGACCCGGAAGGCGAGCTGCTCGACGCCGTGCGCGAGCTAGTGGGGAGCGCCCCCGTCGCGGTGAGCTGCGACATGCACGCCCATGTGACCATGCGCATGCTGGAAGCCGCCGACATCCTGCTCGGCTATCAGCTCTACCCGCACGACGACGGCGTGGAGACCGGACAGCGTGCGACGGGCTTGTTGCTGCGAACGATCGCGGGCGAGATCCGGCCGCGCATGGCGGTCTGCAAGCTGCCGATGATCCTGCAGGCCCAGAAGCAGCGCACCCGCGGACCGACGCCGATGCGCGAGATGTACCGGCTGGCCCGCGCGCTGGAAGCGACGGGCTCGGTGCTCTCGACGAGCTACTTCCCGGTGCAGCCCTGGATGGACGTGGACGATCTCGGCGTGGCGGGCGTTGCGATCGCCGACGGCGACGAGGCGCACGCGGCCCGCGCCGCGGAGGCGATCGCGTCAGCCTTCTGGGAGCGGCGCGACGCCTTCGAGGTGGAGACGGCGTCGGTGGAGGACGCCATCCGCGCCGGCGTCGCCGTGCCGCCAGGGTTCTGCGTACTGGCGGACGCCGCCGATTGCGTCGGCGGCGGCGCGCGCGGCGACAGCGCCGTGGTGCTGGCCCGGCTGCTTGCGCTTGCGCCGGACACGACCGCTGCCGTGCCCCTGGTGGATCCCGAGGCGGCGGCCGCGGCGCACCGTGCGGGCGAGGGCTCGCGGCTGTCGCTCGGCCTCGGCAACCGCTCCCTTTCCGACTATGGCGCACCGGTTGACGTCGATGCGGAGGTGGTGCGGCTGTTCGGCGGGACCTTCACCTATTCGGGCGGCATCATGGGCGGCGCAACGGCCGAGATGGGGCCCTCGGCCTGGTTGCGCGTCGGGAAGGCAGATGTCGTGGTGGCGAGCAACCCGACCTACGAGTACGGCGACGAGCAATTTCAGGCCGCCGGCTTCGATCCGCGGACACGGCGCTTCGTCGTCGTGAAGAACCCGATGAACTACCAACAGGCCTTCGCCGGCGCCTCAGCGATGTTTATCCTGGAAACCCCGGGCCCGACGACGCCTGCGCTGTCCCGCATCGCGATTCCCCGCGCCCGCGCCGGCCGGCCCTTCTGGCCCTTCGAGCGCGACCTGACGCCCGTCATCGCGGCCCGGCCCATCCGGCGCCGGCGCAACGACTGACCCTGCGGCGTCGCGCGGCAGGATCGCGCCGACCAGAAGTGCGTCAGCCTCGCCCACGGCGGCGGCGGCGTGTGCGCGACCGCTGTCGAAGATCACGCTGTCGCCGGCCTCGAGCCGGACCGGGGGCTGCCCTTCGATGGAGAAATCCACGGCTCCGCTCACGACATAGGCAAACTCCTCGCCGGGATGGCGCAGCGCCGGACCCCATGCCGCGAGGCTGCGCGCTTTCACGCGCGTCAGCATCGGCACGAGCCGGCGGTCGGCCGCTCCGGCCGCGAGATACTCGAGCTCGAAGCCGGGCTCCTCGTGGCGGAGCCCTTCCCCCCTTCGGGTCACCGTCATCTCCGACGGGGCGCGTGCGGTGTCCTCGGCGAAGAAGGTGCCGACGGGCACGCCGAAGCCCTCGGCCAAGCGCGAGAGGTTGGCGAAGGTCAGCGAGAGCAGCCCGTTCTCGACCCGGGACAGCGTGCCCACGGACAGCCCCGTGCGGCGTGCCGTCTCCACCAGCGTCCAGCGGCGCCCGGCACGAAGCCGCCGCAGGTTGCGGCCAAGCGGGCTGGCGTTGCATAGGGCCAAGGACGGTCCTTCCTGAAGCGGCGACGAGCCTCCGCCGGGCATCACTCGAAGAGGGAGCGGGCGTCGAATTGTCGCGCGCATGCCGACGTTCGGTCAGTTGTTGCCGGCGAAATTGGGGAGGTCGACGCACCCAAGTCAATCTGAGGGGCTCTGGTCACCTGCCTAATCGCTCTCGGGTTCGTCCGCCGCGCGCCGGATGGCACGCTCGATGACCTGTTCCGCGCGGCCGCAGCGCCGCAGCCGGAGCAAGCTGAAATTAAGCGCGCCGTCATCCCTCGCGTTACAGCGGCTCGCCGGTAAGCGTCTTCCTTGCAAGCAGCGAGGGCGCTGAAAAGACGCAGGCTGCGTTGACGAGCGCTTGCTCCGCGGCCTCGGGCAATTCCTGAAAACCAATCAGCCGCGCATCAACGGCACTTTCTTTTTCGTAACTATACCGCTACGCTTCCGAAAGACTAGAGCGCTCTCGCCGTTTGGGACAGCGCGGTTTCGAAACTCGTAGTAACGTCTTCGATTTCATTGAGAACGCCAGGAGCCAACAGTGGCTGTCACCGGGACCGCGACTGCGGGGGCCGATACGCTGATCGGCGACAATGCCGACGACGTCATTCGGGGCGCCAAGGGTAACGACCGCGTTCTCGGAGGCGGCGGCCGCGACACGCTCTGGGGCGACGAGGGCAGCGATACGCTGGACGGCGGGACGGGCACCGACACCGCCGCCTACCTCGGCAAGGCGTCGGCCTATCAGGTCACGCAGCAGGCCAACGGCTCGTGGCTGGTCAAAGACATCTCCTCCAAGAACGGCCCGACCGACCTGCTGACGAACATCGAGCGCCTGCAGTTCGACGACCGCATCGTCCTGCTCGCCCCGGACGCCGCGCCGGTCGCCCTCGCGGACACGGCGGTGATGAACGAGGACGGCGCGCCGATTACCCTCGACGTCCTAGCCAATGACAGCGACGCCGACCGCGACGCGCTGTCCCTGACGGCGATCCGCAGCGTCTCCGGCGGCACGGCGTCGATCGTCAACGGGAAGATCGTCTTCACCGCGGCCGCCAACTTCAACGGCACGGCGACCATCACCTACGCCATCGCGGAGAGCCTCGGCGCGCTGCCGGTCTACAACAGCGCAGGCACGCTGGTCACGCCCGGCACCGCCCAGGGCACGGTCACCATCACGGTCAACGCCGTGAATGACGCCCCGACGGCGCCGGCGACCCGCACCATCTCCACGACAGAGGACGTTACCACCGCCACCGTTGCGATCGGCGCCACAGACATCGACGGCGATGCGCTGACCTTCGCGACCAAGGCCGTCGCGGGCCAGCTCACCAAGGGCAGCGTCGCTTACGCCAATGGCGGCTTCACCTACACGCCGAACGCGAACGCCAACGGCACGGACAGCTTCGCCATCCTGGTCAGCGACGGGAAGGGCGGCAGCGTCGAGCAGCTCGTCACTGTAACCATTGCGGCGGTGAACGACGCCCCGACCGCGGACGCCACCCGCAGCGTCGCGACCACCGAAGATACCGCAACGGCATACATCGCGATCGGCGCGTCGGACGTGGACGGCGACACGCTGAGCTACTCGACCAAGGCCGTCGCCGGGCAGCTCACCAAGGGCAGCGTTGCCTATGCCAATGGCGGCTTCACCTACACGCCGAACGCGAACGCTAACGGCACGGACAGCTTCACCATCCTGATCAGCGACGGGAAGGGCGGCACGACCGAGCAGCGCGTCTCCGTCGGCATCACGCCAGTGAACGACGCCCCGACCGGCCAGCCCGTGATCACCGGGACGGTGAAGGTCGGCGAGACCCTGACCGTCGGCACGGCCGGCCTGGCCGATGCCGATGGGCTCGGCAGCATGACCTACACCTGGCAGGTGCAGGACGGAGCGCTATGGACCACGATCGGCACCGGTGCGACGCATACCATCGGGTCGGACGAGATCGGGAAGGCGCTCCGGGTCGTCGCGGCCTACGTCGATGGCGGCGGCACACAGGAAAGCAGCGCGTCCGTCGCGACCGCACTGGTGCAGAGCGGCCTTCGAATGACCGACGCGGTCGTCTGGTCCGGCGCCCAGTACAGCGGCCAGACCTTCAGTGCGCAGCTCCGCGGTGAGGAGGCTATTGGCGCGGTCTCCTTCCTTCTGCAGGACGATCCGGCGGGCCTGATTTCCTGGTTCGATCCCTCGGGGAGCATCGGCATCACACTGCCCGGTTTGCCGGCGGGTACGACCGTCGAGGCGACGTTCGTCGCAACGGACGAGTCGGGCGTCACGGATACCGGGACAGTGACGCTGCACCGGACCGAGGCGGCGCTGGAAAGCTTCGCCTTTACAGGCGGTGAGGGTGACGACCTCTTCTTCCTGCCGAGTGGCCACGGCACGGTCACTGCCGGCGGCGGCTCCGACCTCGTCTTCGCAGAGTTCACTACGGGCAACATCGTCGTGGACGACAGTGGGGGCGGCGAGTCCCTGACCGTGCAGGCCAACAGCGTCCTCGGCAGCCTGACGGTCTCCTCGACTGCCGACCGGGTCTTCCTCAATATCACCGGTCTCGGCGGCGCACTGACCCTGAGTGAGGGGACGCCGGTCACCTATGGCGTCGTCTCCCGGGTCAACGGGCTCTCTCTCGGAGCGGTCGAGTCCCTGCAGGCATCCTACATCTCGGGCGACGCCACCATCGAGGTAGTCGCCAGCGGTAGCGCGAGCCTTAACTACGTCTCTGGCAACGTCTGGCTCAGCGGCCAAGGCGTCAAGTCGGCCTCGCACGTGCAGGGATCCGTCTTCCTGAGCGGCGGCGGGACGCTGATTGTCCAGGATAGCGCCGGCACCGCGACGCTGATGGGCGACAGCACGCCTGACACGCTGCGCGCAGCCGGCGTGCAGGGCGGGGCGGCACTAGACGGGCGCGGCGGCCATGACTTCTACCAGGGTCCGGGCGCCGTCGCGGCGACGGGCCTGGACAGCTTCGAGAGCTTCGTCCTGCGCGCGGGCGAGGTGGAGTACGACATCATCGCGGGCTTTGACGGTACGCCGGCGGGCGGTGGCGACGAGGTGATGCTGGTCGGCTACGGCGAGGGCAGCGTGACGCTGGAATACGCCGCGACGGCGACGCTGCCAGGCGTGCAGACCTACGTGCCCGGCCAGGGCTATGTGCAGGGCCCGCCGATCACCTATGTCTCGGAGAAGGGCTGGCGCATCGACGGCACCGAGGACGGCTTCACCACTGTATCGAACACCTGGCAGACCTCCGCCCAGGATCCAGTGACAGGCTATTGGACCTGGACCTGGCACGTGCAGGACAACAATTTCGATCCGTTGGCTGATATTGTCTGGGCATGATGTAACTGAGATGCGGTGCGTGCATCCGGACGAGCAGGGCGGCAGCGGAGGCGCACTTTTAACGACCATCAGGCTCGCCCGGCAGCAGAGCTTCTAACCCGCATCGCGAGCTCCAGGCTGGGACGCGACAGACGGGCGTTCAACCTTCGTCCTCATGCTTTTCCTGGTCTTCGGAACCTCGTTTGGTCGCGACCCGGCGGTAAGCGTACCCTCAAGACCTTTGTCGGTGCGCCGTGCATCTTCGGCTGCCTCGGCCAGGAGCCAGGCTCGGAATGCGGCGACCTTTGGCATGTCTGTCGTCGCCTCTGGGCATACGACCCAATAGCTGCTGGCCATGCGCAAGGAGACATCGACCGGCCTCACTAGCCGGCCGTGGACAAGATCCCAAAGGCCGCATCGGACTACAACGCTGCTGGCGCACTCGGCTGCCCAGCAGCGCGGAGTTTGCAAACCGTCACGCACGGGCCCGGCCGGTGCCGGCCGCGAGGCTCGGCGAGCCCGCTGAGCCGCGCATCACCGCTTGTCTTCGGCGCCTTCCTGCGTGTCCGGCTTGCCCTCAGACCTTTCCTCACCCTCCTCCTCGGGCTCAGGAGCGGTTGGCGGTTCGGCCCCGAGCAGTTCGGCGCCTGCGGCTGCCGGCGTCGCCAGGGTTGCCGCGGCCGCGGTCGCCACTGCTGCTGCCCCGATGGCCGCGGCCAGTGGGGCTGCTGCAGCGACCGCGGCAGCGCCGGTCACCAACGACGCCGGGCCTTCCGCGCCTCTAGCTGCAGCCTCAGTCATCACCTCGACGGGCGAAGTCTCAGGGTCAATCCGCTCGGCCTGAGTAGACGGCACGGGCGCCACCTCGCCACCCCGTCGGCCGCCAGCGTCTGCTCGAGAAGAGCGCTTCTCCCGCCCGACCTCAGCTGCGGGTCGACTTTTCATCGTCTTGGTGCGCTCCTTCCGCGCGGCGGCCTCCTTGGCCGGTCGAGAGCGACCGGGCGATGCAGTGGCACGGCGAGCTTTGCTCGCAGGCGTTCCGGTCGTCTCGCGACCGATCCGCTTTGTCGCTCCGGCGGCCTTCGCGGTGGAGGGCTTGGCCTGGGCGACCCGGGCCGTCTCCGTGCGTGCGGCGGTGCGCCTCGTAGCTTTCGCCGCCTTTGCCGGTGCTCCCGCTGTCCGCCCAGGAGACGTGGCCGTCCTCGTGCGCTTCCGGCTCGAGGCTTCAGCCTTGCCCGGCGCAGATGCAGCAGGGCGTCGAGGCTTCGGCGCGCTTGCCCGCCCGGTTCCGGCACTTCCCCTTGCAGCCACCTTGGCCGGCGCAGCTCGCCGCTTCGGCGCGTCCTCGGCGGCGCTCGACGCGGTCGAGCGCTTGGAGGTGCGCAAGTTCGAACCTGGCGACCCGGCCGCCTTCCTGCCCCTCGCTGCCGCTGCGCGCCCGCGCGTCTTCGGCCGCTTCGCCTTGTCACTCGGATCTTTGGCCATCGGCTTGCCTCAACCATTCAGCCCGTTAGCCAACGCGATAAGCAGGGGCAAAGCTCCGCGATGCAGCGGCGCCCATTCATCAGCGACGACCTGCGACGGAGCAGATCGGAGCGCCTTCGGCGAAGTCCGCTTGCTATGCTGCTGGGACAGAGCGAAGCGTCTACCTGCGCTGGCGATGTCTTCGTATTCGACGACCAGCATCCAGCCCTGGCTTGCGACGAAGACCTGGACGGCGAGGACGATCGGCGAGCCGGCTTCCAGACGGCGCTGGCGCGCTGCCGGCAACTTGGTGCTGTGCTGGTTGCGGCGCGGCTGGATCGGATCACCCGGCGTGCCCACACGCTGTCGCAGCTGCTGGAGGACGGGATCTCGATCCGCGCTGCGGACATGCCCGGCGGCGACGACCTGATGATGCGGGTCTACGCGGCGATGGCGTAGAAGCAGCGCGAGCTGATCAGCGAGCGAACGCGTGCCGCGCTGGCGGCTGCGAAGGCTTGCGGGAAGGTGCTGGGCGGCGACCGGGGGTACCGCCCCGTCGCTGGTCCGGACGCGGCCGCCGCGGCGCAGGCACGACGGGAGACGGCGGAGCGCGCAGCGCATCGGCTCGCACTCGAGTTGGAGCGGCTGCGCGCCGAGGGGATCCAAGGGCAAGCGACGCTGGCGCGGCTGCTGACCGCAAGGGGCGTGCCTACGCCGCGAGGTGGTGCGGTCTGGAGGCGTACGACAGTAGCGCGGGTGATGGCGCGAGTTGTCGGCTGACGCCGACTCCCAATCAGCGGCACAGCCGTTCTAAGCGGCAGCGGAGCAGCGGACGCGTGCGTTCTGGACGGCAACGCATGGGCAGTCAGATGACGAAATGTGCTCGGGTGGTGCGCGCTCCACCATCGCCCTGAGTAGCGGCTACTATATCTGCCGGCGCACGCGATCCGGTTCAGTCGACTACGACACCGGCGCTGCCGCTCAAGCCGGACATGTCGGATGAGTAGGTGAGCGACACCTGCAGGTCGCAAACTAGGCCCGTCTGCTTCCAGGTGAGCGACACCTCGCCACCCAGCTGGCGGCGCAGCGTGGCGTCGAGCACGCGCGTGCCGAACCCGCGCCGCAGCGGAGGCCCCGCCACCGCCGGTCCGCCCAGCTCGGTCCAGCGGAGCGACAGTCGCGGCGCCGCTTTCGCACCTGCGAAGCGCCACGACACCAGCACACGGCCCTCGGCTGCCGAAAGCGCCCCGTGCTTCACCGCATTGGTCGCCAGTTCGTGCACGGCCATCGCGAGGGGCTGTGTGGCTTGGGGCGGCAGCATCACCTCCGGCCCATCCAGTTCCGCTCTGCGGCGCTCAGTGCCACTCGCCGAGGCCAGGAACGGCGCCAGTTCGGCTGCAAGCAGGGCACGAAGGTCCGCCCCCGCCCATTTGTGGCCCGCCAGTAGGCTGTGTGCGCGCGCGAGGGCATCGACCCGGCCCTCGACCGCCGTCGCATAGGCCGCGGCATCCGTCTTCGGCGTCAGCCGCATCGCGGCCTGCACGACGGCAAGCGCATTCTTGGCGCGATGGTCCACCTCCCGCGTCAGCAGCGCCTGGCGCTCCTCCGCGGCCTTGCGCTCTGTTACGTCAACGTTGACGCCCGATATACGCGCGGGCAGATCGCCCGAAGGGTTAGAAACGGCCTCGCCCCGGGAAAGCAGCCAGCGGACCGACCCATCAGGGCGCAGGACACGGAACTCAATCTCGAAGCTGCCGCCTTCCTTCGCCGTGCGGGCGCGATGCCGTTCCACCGCGGGCCGGTCGGCCGGGTGAACCCGGTGCAGGAGCGTAGGGAAACTGATCGGCATGTCCGGCTCCAAGCCCCACATTTCGCGGAACAGGTCGGAGACTACGAAGCGCCCGGCGGCACTGTGTATGTCGAAGGTGGCGAAGCGTGCGCTTTCGGCAGCGCGGCGAAGCGCCGCCTCACCACCCCGCAGGTCAGCCTCTGCCCGGCTTCGCCGCCAGGCGAGCGCGAGCATATGCGAGGCAGCCTCGAGCAGCCCGAGCTCCACCGGCTCGAAGCATTCGCGCCGCGTGCTGGCCAGGGTGAGGGTGCCGAGCGCGCAGCCGGTGCGGTCGAGCAGAGGCTGGGAGGCGACGGCGCGGGCTCCCAGACGGCGCGCGATGTTGCCGGCCCGGTCGACGGCGACGCGCACTGCATCAGCGGCGACGCCTGCCCCGGTCGCGTCGGCAAGGCCGGCAAACCCGGTATCCAGCGCGACTAAGCGAGTAAGGTCGGTGCGGTCCGCCGACAACCCGCGCACGGCTATCAGTCGGAGCAGCCCGCCTGCCTCGTCAACAGCATGGCTGAGGCCGATATCGGCGTCGAGAGCCGGGCACAGCCAATCGAAGGCGGCTTCCGCCAGCACGGCTTCCGTCGCCTCGCCTTCAAGCATGGCGCGGCTCAGCCCGAGCAGCAGGGCTTGGCGCGCCGCGTCCCGGCGCAACGCAGCCTCGGCCTCCACGAGGCCGACGCGCATGCTTTCGAACTCGCTCACGGCTGCCGGCGGGATTGCGGCGGCGATGGCACCCGCGACATTGGGATGCTGGGTGGCCTCACCGGCCCGCTCGGCCAGGGCCGTGACGGGTCGCAGCACGCGGCGTGCAACCCAACGCACCGTCAGCAAGGCCGTCAGAAGCGCGAGGAAGCCGCCGAGAAGCAGCGTAAGGAGCGGGGAAAGCCAACTCGCGCGGTAGTCGTCCCAGCGTTCGCCAACGGCGAGCAGCCAGCCCGGCTGGCCCCGCAGCCGCTCGAAAGCGAGCAGCACATCCACGCCGCCGGCATTCGGGCCGCGCACAAGGCCGCTCTGGCGCCCCGCCATCGCCTCCACCATCCAGGACGGTGCGGGCGTGCCGATCAGGCGCTGATGATCGGCGGATCGCGCGACGACCCGCATGTGGCTATCGGCGAGTGTCGCGAAGGCGCCCTCGCCCAGCCCTTGTGCCGCGAGCAGGCGCGACAGGCGCTCCAGGTCGAGCGGGGCACCAAGCACTCCGACCGGGCGTCCGGCCGGGCCGGGCACCGGCACGATGATGGCCACCAGCGGCTCGCGGGTTGTGGTGCTGATGACAAGGTCAGTGACAACGGTCCGCCCCGTCTCGATGGCTTGGCGGTAGAAGCCGGGGTTGCGTGTCGGACCGAGCGGAGTGCCGGGCGGCAGGTGGGTGTTGATGCGCTGGTGGCCCTCATGGTCGGCCAGCACGATCCAGGTGCCAAGCGCCGCGGCGGCGCCGCGCGCCCGGCTCTCGAACTCCGAGACGTCGCTGGCGGGATCAAGTCCCGACGATGCGGCGAGCACACGGAGCGCGGCCTCCACGGTCTCGATCTCGGAAACGAGGATGCCCGCGAGCCCACGGGCGCGGTCCAGCAACCGCGCTTCGAACGCCCCCCGGTAGGCTTGAACGGCCTCCCATGCAGCGCCCCCGCCAAGGGCAAGCACGGGCAGGAGCGCCGCGAGAGCAAGAATGACAAGGTGAGCGCGCAAGCTGGCGCGACGCGGCCCGCCCGAGCGAAGGCCTGCAGCTGTGACGGCGGATCGAGCAGCGGCGCGAAGGACGGCGCGACCGTCAGGCTCCGGCACGATCGGCTCCCCCGGCCCCTATCGGGGACCTTTCCTGCGACGTATCCCACGGTATTGGACACAGAATTGCACGGGATTGCCAGCCTTCGAGCTGCGACGTGCACGGGCACGGTCTGGCGGGTCCCAGCAATCTGGACGGAAGCGATCGGGGTCCTTTCTGCGATACGCACAGTTCGCGCCAGCGCGTCAGGGGGTGACGTGCCGCTCGGCAGCATGGTCGAGGAGCATTCGCGCCAGCGTCACTGCGCACCAGCCAATTCACCTTCGCCAAACCACGCTCGAACGGAGCACTACGGCTATCGCGGCACGGACATGCGGGTGATCTTCGCAGGTCGATCACCCCTCTCCTCTGTCTTGTCGCGTCTTCGTCTCGGGCAGCCGTGGTCGATTCTCGGCAACCAGGCGCTGCACCTCGCGCGCGGTGCGGCGGAACTCCTCGGCGTCGTCCCGGTTCAGGAGCGCCATATCGTCAGCAACCGCCGCTGGCGCATCGCCACGGCCATGCTGATGTCGTTGCGTTACTTCGAGTACAAGCACCTTACCAGATCAGTCCTGCCCCGGCGACCAGCAGCAGCACATTGATCGCTGTGCCGAATTGCTTATCCGTCAGACGCTTGAAGATCGCGAGGCCGCAACACGTCCCCATCAGGGCAGCGGGGACGAACGTCCAGGCCGTCGCCGCTATTCCTGGCCACGACCCCGAGGTCACCGTGCGGAGCAGCACCAGGGTGAGGATTTGCATGATGAGGATGTAGGGCTGATAGACGCCGCGTTGACGGTTCTTGTCCCAGCCCTTCATGCTGCACCAAATGGTCACGAGGGCGCCTGGAAACGCTGCCAGACCGCCGGTGATGCCGCCAGCCACTCCCGCAAGAGCATCATGCAGACGACCACCTCGTACCGTCAGTGGCTTCCTGAACAGCATGTAGGCGCCATACAGGACGAGCGCGACGCCCATAATGCGGGCGTACTGCGAGGTATCGAGGTGCAGCAGCAGATAGACGCCGATCGGAAGGCCCATGATGCCGCCGACCAGCATGGGGAAGAGGGCATGCCAATCGATTGCCCGCCGGAGCGCCCAAACCGAAAGGGATTGGATGGCGATGCTGCTCAGCAGCATGATGGTGACGACTTCGACGGGCTCCCGCATGAGCGGCAACAGCATGGCGGCAGCGATCGCCGAGAAAGCGAAACCGGCGATGCTCGATACGGTGGCGGCCACCAGGACAGCCACAAGAGCGAGGGTGCTCGCGCCCGAGGATAACAGACCCAGGATGTTCAGGGCGGCAGCGTAGAGCCAGATTAGAACCGCGCTACTGACGGCGAGCACCCATGGGGATATCAGCGTCAGCCGCGACATCTACCGTCAACGCGACTTGGTTTGTGCGTCTCGATCGCAAAGCGTCTGGGCGGCACGACGATGCGGGTCGGCATGCTCCGAGGTCTGTCTGTGGAGGAACGGCCGACCCGTCATGACAACCCGTTCCGCTCGATCCTGGCTAAAGGTCAAGGTGAAGTTCGCCGAATGCAATCACTGCAATCACCAATTGGAAAGCGATCACGGCTGCGATCGTCATGATTGCTAGTCGCACGGCCGCGCTCCTGTTTACGGTTGCGCGACGGAAGGCGCTCCAAATACGGCAGTCAACACGCCGTTCGTTCGCGGAACGACTTTTGACAACGAGAGCGCGGAATGTCTTAGTGCGATGGACAAAGTCCGATCATGACTGGCGGACGGCAGCGACGATGCAGGATGTGCTATTGAAATGACGGGCGCGGCGCAGCCTGATGGAGGTCGGAAATCTGGTGGCAGACCACCAACATGACTGGCGGGACTCGCCGCTTTGAAATGACGACGAAGGCGGCCGAGACCGGTCGTAGAACGGGTCGTAAGACTGCTCGCAAGCCGCGGCCTGACGAGGTGGTCGAGGTGGTCACCCGCGGCGAGGGCCGACGGAACTGGTCGTCGCACCAGAAACGCCGGATCGTCGTCGAGGCGATGCAGCCCGGCGTCACGCCGACGGAGGTGGTCCGGCGATGGGGCCTCACCTCGAGCCTGTTCTACATGTGGCGGCGACAGGTGATGAGCGGCGAGCTCGGTGCCGTGCCGGCGCCGCTGCCCGCCTTCGCGCAGGTTGCCGACGACGCGCCGGTACCAATCATGACGCCTACCTTCGGCAGCAGCACGCGGTCCGGTACCGCCGCTGCCTGCCCCGGAATGTCCCGCACGGCCTCCCGCGCGCATTGAGGTGGTGCTGCCCGACGGGACAGTGCTGCGGCTCGATGAGGATGTCGGCGCCGACGCGCTACGTCGCGTCGGCACAATTGGCCCTTCGCCGCCGCGCGAGCAAGTCCTTGGCAGCGGTGTTCAAGCCGATACGCGCGACAAACGGCGGCTGCGGACGTGCGCTCCGCGAAACGCGACAAAGTCAGGTCAGTGTGCTTGAAGTGCCGAGGCCAACGCCCGCGTTGAGCCAGTGACGAGCGAAGTACGGCCCCACAGCGGCTCGCCGGGGCAAATTATGGTGGCAGGTTCGCCTAAGCCGTAGTCCATCGGCGCGGACCTCCTCATTGCCGCTGGCCGGCTTGCTGCGGGATGGTCGGGGTCTGGCGAGCCGCTCGGTCCATCAGGGTGGCGAAGATCCGCTGGGTCGCAGCGGGCAGCATGAAGATCGGGAAGACGCTCATCGCCAGGAACAGCTCGACGCCCGGGTGATCCGCGAGGAACGGCGCCGCAGCCGCCCAGACCAGCGTGATGTTGCGGTTGCCGCTGACGAGGCCGACGGTCAGCGCGCGATGCCGCTCCAGCGCGGTAAAGAGCAACGCCCCGACCGCCTGCAGCGCGGCGTTGACCAGGAAGGCGAGGCCGAGCAGCAGGGCCGCCTGGCCGGGAGCCTCCATGATCTCGTCACGCATCCCACGCATCGCGCCGATGGCGACCAGCAACAGCCCGAGCACGGCGATGCCGGTCATGGCGTTGGGATTGTCCGCAACCCACCGCCCGGCATACCGGCGCAGCAGCCAGGCCGTTAGCGCCGCGCCGCCAATGATCGCGCCGAGGCGCAGCGACATCGCGAGCGGGTCGACGACCATCTCCGCCCCGGCCAGCGCGACCGCGAGCGGCGCCAAGTAGAACGGTGCTGCGAGCGTGGCCGTGACGGTCGCCAGCAGCGCGAGCGGCGCGCTCAGCCCGAGCATCGCCGCGATTGCGGCAGCGCTGCCGACCGGCGGCGCGAGCGCACAAAGCAGAAGGCCGAGGGCGAGATCCGGCCCGGGGCGAACGGCCTGCACCAGCGCGTAGGCCAGCAAGGGCACGCCAAAGGTGGACCAAGCGAGGATGAGGACGATGCCGCGCCGATCCGCCGCCTCGGCGCGGAAGGCCGCGCCGTCGACCTTGAGGAAGGCGCCGAGCGTGAAGATGAACACGGCGACGCCCATCAGCGGGCGCGCGGCGTCGGCCAGCACCGGCGCCACTAGGCCGATGAGCACGCCGGCGCAGAGCAGCGCGGGGCCGTTCCGGCCGGCGCGGGCAAGGATGGCGTTGGCGCCGGCGCTCATGGCGCTTCCCCGCGGACGGGCGCGACGGGGTCCGTCCGGCGTGGCCGCGGGAACACGGCCGCCCCGTCCTCTTTGCAAACGTCTCGCGCATGCCGCGTCGCCGCGCGCAGCTCCGCCGCACTCGTCGCGCCGGCAAGGAGACGGTCATGCAGGTATCGGACGAACTGGCCGGGCGTGAGCGGCTGCTCGATCGCCCCCACGGAGCAGAAGCAGAGATCTGTTATCCCCGCTGGCACCGCGCCACTGGAGAACTGGCAGAAGGCGATCAGGTCTTCCGGATCGGGCGCGCCCTGCGCCGCGGCCGGCCCGGCCAGGGCAATGCTGATGCAGGCGATGTAATGGGCGCTGCTGGCCATGCGGGGAGTTCCTCTCGACCTGGTCCGCCGCCGATCGAGGCAGGAACGGGCAGGCGAAAGTCACGCCCGAAACTGCGGCACGCCGCGTCATCCGTTTAGATGACACGCCCGATCCCCTTGGTCGCGATCGCGTGAGGTCGTGCTGCAGGACAATTGTCTGAAGCGGCTTGCCATCACTCGGCCGAACCGCAGTGCCCTGCCGCCCAGCCTTCCCTGATGGGCCTTACAGCTGGCCCGGCGGCCGCAGCGGCGAGGCAAGGGAAAGGGTGCGCCCGACCAGTTCGGCCTGACGCGACGTGCCCGACTTGGCGAACAGGTCCGCCAGATGGGACCGCACAGTCGCGACCGACACGCCGAGGATCTCGGCGATCCCGTCCGGGGTGTGCCCCTGTGTCAGGAACGCAAGCACCTGAACCTGCGCAGGGGTCAGCCCGAAGCTGCGGGCAGCGATAGCGACCGGGTTGCGCGTGTCGTCGCGCGGCGTCCGCAGCACCAGCAGCGTCGGCCAGTCGGCACCCTCGCCGGCGCCCCCGATATCGAGGCCTACCGCGAACAGCAGTCGTTCCTCGCCGTCAGCCCCGACCAGGCTGGCCTCGATGCCGCCGGGACGCCTGGCGTCCTCGCCGGCGGCGCGGCGAAGCGCCCGCTCCGCAGCGTCGCTTGCACCCCGCACCCGGCCATCTTGCAGTCGGAGCACCGCGCCACCCGCAACCTCGCGTTCCGCGCGCGGGTTCGCATAGGTCGGTCGCGACTGTCCGTCGATGATGAGCACTGCGGCATCGATCTCGTCGAGCGCCGCGCGATAGCTGTCCGCGGCGATGCGTTGCGCGCCGAGCACCTGCGAGATCTCAACGGCGCGCCGGATATGGGGCGCGACCAGCTCCACGCCGGCGATCTCCGCCGGCGTCAGCACGTCGCGATCCTCGCCGGTGATCAGGACCCAGTTGCCGAATGTGTCCCCCTCGTCGGTGACCCTGTATCCGATGAGGTCACGCAGGCCGCGCGGCCGCACGTATTCGCGGTAGTACCGCGTCGCATGCAGCGCCTCGAGGCCGTAGTCGCGCGAGGCAACGAGGGCGCGGTCGATCGGCTGGACCATGACGAGCGGCAGGAAGGGGTTGATGGCGAGCGAGCGGTCGTCCTCGGCACTCCACGTCAGGCCGTGGAGGGCGGCGATCGACACCTTCCCCGTCATCGTGCTGACGCCGAGGGCACCGCGCTTCCCGCCGATCGCCTCGCAGAGCCGCGCCAGCACGTCCGGCCACGCCTCAGGCCGCAGCGTGCAGTCGTAGATCGCTCCGATAGTCTCGCCGAGGAAGGCGGGGTCGTTCAACAGCCGCATCGGCCACTCATGCTCCTGGATGCCAAACGTGATGCGCCGCGGCGCAGCCCGTCGACCACTACCACGACACCGGGCGGGGGTTCGCCCTGCAATGCCGAGATGTCACGAAGCCCGGGCAGCCCATGCCCGGCCTCCATGCCGCCGCTCACCCGCGTTTGCCGTTCCGCTGTTTGCCCGGAGCCCCTGCTGCCGCTCCACGATCGCGCGCCAACGCAAGATCGCCGGCCCGGTTTGAAGGCTGTCGTCGATTACCCTTGCTCTTGCGCCTGCAGCCGCGATCCAATGCGATGTCGAAGCGACAAGATTGGGAGGTCAGCCATGAAGCGCAGGCCCCTGATGCGCGCGAGCTTGTCCGTGATGGCCGGGGTCGTGACTGGCCGCCATGGCCTCGCTCAGCAGCGTGCGCCGCGACGCATCGGCGTGCTTATCAACGGCGGGCCCGGGCCATTCCACGACGCCTGGCGCCGCACCTTCGCGCAAGACTTCGCGCAGATCGGGCTGCTCGAGGGCCGCGACTTCTCCGTTGAACCGCTCTTCGCTGAGGGCCAGCTCGGCCGCCTGCTGGTCCTCGCGGCCGAGCACGTTCGGCGAGGTGTGGACGTCATCGTGGCGCTCGGTGGCCCGGCCGCGAGCGCTGCCCAGAGGGCGACAACGGCGATCCCGGTAGTCTTCTCAATTGTCACCGACCCCGTCGCCCTTGGACTGGTGGACACCGCACAGCGTCCCGGGCGCAACGCCACGGGCGTCACCAGCCTCGACCCGGGGCAGGCCGAGGCGCAGATGCGGCTACTCAAGGAGGTGTTCCCCGAGATCGAGCGAGTCGCAGTGCTCAGCGATCACACCATTCCCGGCGCCGACGCTTCAGGTCTGGCACCAATCGACCGCGCGAACAGGTCAGCGGCCGAGGCGCTCGGCCTGCGTCCGCAGGTCGTGAAGCTGCCGGCGCCAACAACGGCGGCGCCCGATCCAGATTTCGGCGCCGCCTTTGTGGAGATGGCACGCGAGCGTGCCCAGGCGGTCGTGGTGTTCGATACGCCGCTCAACTTCGCCCATAGCCGGCGCATCGCCGAGCTGGCCGTGGCGCACAGGTTGCCAGCGATGTTTGCTGGTGGCTTCGCTCTCGCAGGTGGCTTTATTACTTACGGTACGTCCGTCGCCGACACCTGGCGCCGGATACCGGCCATCGTGGACAGAGTTCTGAAAGGTACGCCTCCGGGCGACATCCCGGTCGAGTTCATCACGCGCCGCGAGCTCGTGTTCAATCTAGGCGTCGCAGCGCGGATCGGCGTCACGATCCCGCCCGCACTGCTGTCGCGCGCGGATCAGGTGATCCAGTGAAGCTGGAAGCATGCGCGCGAATTCTGCCGAGAGCCGGAAGAGAACGCTAACGTCCTGGTGCTGAGGGGCCGTCTGCGACAGGCTTCGAGTGTTTAGGTGACCGCGTGCTCGGTCCTTACGCGGCCTGCAGCCATGCCAGCGCGTTTGCTTTCTCGTCGCTCCTGAAAACCTTGAACTCAGGGTGAGCAAAGTGCTCGGCTATTCTAGGAGCGATCTTCAGAATCGCACTGTCCGTCACCACGGCCACGCGCTCAATCTTGCGGTGATGGTCGCGAACAAAGCTCATGTGCTCGACGAGCGCGCCCAAGCTGTCCCATCCAGGAAAAGCGGGTGCCTGGATGAGCAGTCCGGTGAGCTTTCCATTTTCGCTGATGTAGGGATCGACCGTGCGTGTGATCGCGCGGAAATCCTCGGTGGTCAGGGCTCCCCTGGGCATTACGATGAGTACGCCAGCATCACGCAGCAGCTCGAAGTCAATCATGGCCTGCTCCTTCGACCTCTACGCCGTCGCCAGGTCGACGTGGATGGGCTCCTACGCTCCGGGCGCATCATGGCTCTGAGTTGCCCTGCGAGGAAAGCTGGAGCAGCACGGTCTGACCGCTCTTCGCTGTAACCGTGTCCTGGATCGCGTCGCACGCGCCGTTGTGCCTAGGTTCCGTTCCTGATCTCAGAACGCCTCGGCGCTGCGGCGCCGGTCGCGGATATCTCTACGGCGGCCATCTGTGCCGCGTCCTGCGCGCTGCCTGACTTCGCGACACGGCGCGGATCGGTATCAAGCGACAGGCCGGCCTCGTCGAGCAGCGCGTTGGCCTCGCGGATCATCTCCACCGCGGCCCGGAAGTCGTAGCCGAAGGCGCCAGCGGCATCGGGCTGTGGCACGAAGCCGGCCCGCACCTGGGCAATGAGCGCCGTCGTGTCCTTCAGCGGGTCGATCATCTCGTGCGCCGGCGGGACGTGGCTGACGCCGTCCGGCATCTCGGCACCCCACAGCCCAAGAAGCGCCCCCTGCGTGTGGAAGCGCTCCGCGATCGGGCGGACCAGCATCGGGATCAGCATCCCGTACTGCACCTGCTCGCAGAGACGGCGGAACTCGATCTTGCCGGCCCGCAGCGAGGAGTAGTTCGCTGCGTCAGATCGCCCGAGACCTGGTCGTAGGTGAGGCCCGCCCCAACCGCGGTGGCCTCGAGCGCGCGGCGCGCAAAGGCGGTGTGGCTGCCGCCGCCAGACGGGTTCACCACCTCCACGGAAGTGCCGGTCAGCGCCTCGTCGGAGGTCGCGCAAGCGGAGGAGCACTGGGGCCAGCCAGGACACATCGCGCAGCTGCCCGGGCCGGCGCTTGCGGAATATGTGCAGCACATCCCGCGCTGGGACGCTCTGACTACTCAGCCCGGTGGCGCAGGGCAGGATCCACGCCGCGCCAGGGTGCACGCGGTGCAGCCAGTAGCCGATCGGCTCGCCGGCCTCGCCAAGGGCGATGCCCTGGATGGTCGGGCTCCCGTCCACTACCCCGTTCCGCGCCGTGTCGAGGTGGTCGCTCTCCAGCAACCTGCAGCCTGAGCCCGATCGGGTTGGTGGGCGACGGCGGCGCCATCAAGAAGCGGACGAAGGACTCGCCGCTCTCGACGACCGCCCGCATGACCAGCGCCTGCAGGCCGTAGAGGTCTAGCCGGCCTTCGGCGTCACAAGTCGTGCTCTCCGCCCAGCGCCGCCAGGCGGCCGCGTGGCGTCCGTCCGGCCAGCGCGTGGTGACGCCGGCACCGACCGCGTTGCCGGTCCAGAGGTCCACGATCCGGCTTGCGTAGGGATCGTTGCGGACAGCATCGCGCGCACGCCGCGCCACTGTCGCCGCGGCCATGCCGACCTCGGCCGTCGCGCTGCCGCCGGACGGCGCCCAGCTGGAGGCGCGCCCGTCCTGCTCGGCGGCATAGCCGCGGATCGCCGTGACGATGCGCCGGACCAAGCTCACGCCGTCCCCCGCGAAAAGCTGGCCAGCGTCACGGACGGACGGCGGGCGGCCGAGGTCTCCGCGCCGCAGCACGGCCAGCGCACGGCCGAGTTCGTCGAGGCTGCGGTACTCGACGGTGCGTCCATCGAAGGTCACGCGTGTGGTGCCCCCGGTGTAGGCTGCGGCCAGTGCAGCAGCCCGGCTGCCGGCGGGCTGCGCCAGCGCCCAGGCGAGGACGGTCGGATCCATATTGGTGTCCTCAGTGCAGCTTGGCCGAGCCGCGGCCGGCATTGAGAAGAGGGAGCCCATGACGATCACGCTCAACCACACGATCGTTCCCGCCCGCGACAAGGAGGCGGCCGCGCGGTTCTTCGCGCAGATCTTCGGCCTGCAAGTTGAGGGGACGGGCGGGCACTTCGCGCCGGTCCGGGTGAACGGCAGCCTGACGCTCGACTTCGCTAGCGCGACGGGGCCGATCGCCAGCCAGCACTACGCCTTCCACGTGAGCGATGCCGAGTTCGACGCAATCCTGCAGCGGGTGCAGACGGTGGGGCTCGCTTTTGGCAGCGCCCCTTGGACCCTAGAGGACGGCAAGCTCAACAACTGGAATGGCGGCCGCGGCGTCTACTTCAGGGATCCCGACGGCCACATCCTCGAGCTCATGACCGTGCCGCAGTGACAATCAACTGGCGCGAGCGACCTTGATGAGGCGGCTATGGCGATGGTCATCGCCAAGGCGCAGAGTTAGCCAGCCGGAGCTTCCACGTGCAGAGCGCGCGCTGATCGGCGAGCGCCATGCGCTTCGTGCGCTGTGCCCTTCACGCTGCCTGCCCCGACGTGCGGATAGAACGGAGGAGCCCAAGATGATTGCTCAGGTCAAGCTGGCATTCGGTATAGCGGCGGGCTTCGGACTCGGTGCGCTCACCGTGCAGGCGCTGCATGCGCAAGCTGGGCCGCCTGCTTACGTCATCTCGGAAATCACCGTGACGGATGCCGACGCGTACAATAGGGAGTATGTGCCACTCGCCAATAGAGCGTTGGCCGAAAGCGGCCAAAGAAGGCTTGCGTCAGGTGGCAGAACGGTCGCGCTGGCAGGAGAGCCGCCTGCTTCGCGGATCGTCGTTTCCGTCTTCGAGAATTTGGAGAAGGCACGAGCTGCCTACAGCTCCCCCGATTACCTGGCAGCTCGGGCGATCGGCGACCGGTATGGGCGGCTGCGCATTTTTGCTGTCGAGGGATTGGCACAGTAGCGACGCGCTGGCCCCGCTGTCCGTCGTCGGATGATTTGGGACGGTCGGGGTTGCTCAAGATTGGAGTGTCTGGCTCACCTGGGTTGAAGGTTATGCGGCCTGGTGCTGATGCAGCAAGCGGCGGCGCTGGATGGTGCGGTGTTTGATGCGCGCGCGCTCGCGCAGGATGGCGGTGCCGCGGCCGAAGTAGACATCAGCCGGGGTGAGGTTCTGCAGGCTCTCGTGGGCACGGCAATGGTTGTAGTGCTCGACGAAGGCGGCGACCTGCGCCTCGAGCGCGCCCGGCAGGTAGTAGTTCTCGAGCAGGACGTGGTTCTTCAGGGTCTGGTGCCAGCGCTCGATCTTGCCCTGGGTCTGCGGGTGGCAGGGCGCACTGCGGGTATGCGGCATGCCA
>NZ_JBNXUM010000054.1:0-25675 GCF_050563545.1 Falsiroseomonas sp. HW251 | reverse complement strand
ACCCTTCTCGGACCTTCCCCGCTACGATGCTTCCGATCCAGCCACAGGCAGCTTCCAGCCGCGGTAGATCGCCACGATGCGAAGGAAGACGCAGAAGGCAATCCCGGCCAGACTAGCGGCTGTTGGTGACAGCCCGAGTTCGGCGCCTGCGACCACGACCACCGCGCCTGCCAGCGCAGCAACGGCGTAGATGTCCGCACGAAGCACCGTTGGAACCTGCGCCGTCAGGACATCCCTCACCATGCCGCCGCCGATGCCGCTCACCATGCCCAGGACGGCTGGCCAGTTGATCCCGTAGTCCAATGCCTTCTGGGTCCCGGCCACGGCGAAGACCCCGAGCCCGGCCGCGTCAAAGAGCAAAACGGGGTGCTGCAAGCGGTCGAACAGCCTAGAGAGGCGGAAGGTGAGGAGGCCAGCTGTCACAGCCAGGGCAGGTTTTGCCAACTGGCAACAGAGACGGGCGGGACAGCGCCGATCAGGAGGTCCCGGGTGATGCCGCCGAACACGGCCGTGACGAAGGCGAGCACCAGGACACCGAACAGGTCGAAGCCCCGCTGCACGCCCAGCGCCGCCCCACTGATCGCAAAGACAAAGGTCCCGACCAGGTCGAGCACCCGGACCAGCAGGATAGCGGGTTCCATGCCGGTCAGGGTCAAGCCCGGAGGGCGTAATAGCCAGGCGGATCGCTTGCCGGAAACGAGCCGTCCGACGCTTCGTCCACCTTGTCCCAAGGCTCTTGCGGCGGCGAGCGCATCGCCGCCGGTCCAGCCGAACGGATCTCGGTCATATGCCGCGTCGAACCACGGCGGACTTTGGCTGGCCTGGCCGTCTCACCTCGCCGGGAACGGCGAGATCCCATCAGAACAAGGGCTGCCAAAGCGGCAACCGCGAGCAGAGCACCCGGGACCCACACCTTTCGGCTTGAGTGCGCTATCACAGCGTGCCCCCTGCAGCGGGCTCGAGAACAGAAGCAGAGAAACCGCGCGCTGAACGGGGCGCGTCGACTGCGAGTTCCCCCAGACGCCCCCCAGGGGGAACCCTCGGTCGCTCCAAGCGCCCCTGTTCCGGACCAGAGTGCCGCGAGCGACCGGCGGGTTGACCCGAGCGCTCGGGCCGGCAACACGCGCTCTTACGGGAGACAACGATGGGGATCGCTGAGTACCTCGCCGGCACAGACGTTTTCCTGAACCTCGGTGCCACGACGAAGCGGGGCGTCCTGCAGATGCTGGCAGCGGAGGCGGGCAAGCGGCTGGACCGGCCAGCGAGCGAGATATTGCAAGCGCTGCAGGCCCGGGAGGACCTGGGCTCGACGGCACTTGGCCGCGGCGTGGCCCTCCCGCATGCCCAGGTCGAGGGTGACCCTCATCCCGTCGCCCTCTTCGCGCGCCTGTCGCGCCCAGTGGATTACGAGGCGCGGGACGACGAGCCGGTGGACCTCGTCATCCTCGTGCTCTGGCCGCGGGAGTCGCCCGAAGGCTTCCTGCCCACCCTCGCCGAGACGTGCCGCGTCCTGCGCGAATCGCAGGTTCTGCGACGCCTACGGTCCGCGCAGACGCCCGACGAGGTGATCGCACTGCTCTCCGGTCCGCCAACGTCGGACGACGGCATGTCCCCGGAGGCGACGTGACGGCCCGGCGAGCAAGTGGGCGGCCTGCCCACAACAGGTGCTGAGGGCTGGTGATGACGGACGCTCCGCTTCTTGTTGCGCTGGTCGCGCTGCCCTTCGTCGGCTCCGTTGTTGCCGGGCTACTGCCCACCCATGCCCGCAACGCCGCGGCCGCGCTTGCCGGCGGCGTGGCGCTGGTCGGCCTGCTGCTCGTCTGGGTCGCCTATCCAACCGTCTCGACCGGCGGCGTGCTTCGGGCCGAATTCGCCTGGATGCCTGCGCTCGGGCTGAACTTCACGCTGCGAATGGACGGCTTCGCCTGGCTCTTCGCAGGGCTCGTGACGGGTATCGGCGCGCTCGTCGTCCTCTATGCGCGCTACTACATGGCCGAGGACGATCCGGTGCCCCGGTTCTTCGCCTTCCTGCTCGCCTTCATGGGCGCGATGACGGGCGTGGTCGTCTCGGGCAACCTGGTGCAGCTCGCCTTCTTCTGGGAGCTGACGAGCCTCTTCTCCTTCCTGCTCATCGGATACTGGTACCACACGACTGCCGCACGCGAAGGCGCGCGCATGGCGCTCACGGTCACCGCCACCGGCGGGCTCGCGCAGTTCGTCGGCGTGCTCGTGTTAGGCCACATCGTCGGCAGCTACGATCTGGACACGGTGCTCGCTGCTGGCGACAGGATCCGGGAGCACCCGCTGTACGTCCCGGCGCTGGTCCTTATCCTGCTCGGTGCCCTGACCAAGAGCGCGCAGTTCCCGTTCCATTTCTGGCTGCCCAACGCCATGGCGGCACCGACCCCCGTCTCGGCCTATCTCCATTCGGCGACGCTGGTGAAGGCCGGCGTCTTCCTGATGGCGCGGCTCTGGCCGGTGCTGGCCGGGACCGACGCCTGGTTCCTGATCGTCGGCACGGCCGGGCTGGTGACGATGCTGCTCGGCGCCTATGTCGCCATCTTCCAGAACGACCTGAAGGGCCTGCTGGCCTATTCGACGATCAGCCATCTCGGGCTGATCACCTTGCTGCTCGGACTGAACAGCGAGCTGGCGCTGGTCGCGGCGGTGTTCCACATCCTGAACCACGCGGGCTTCAAGGCTTCGCTGTTCATGGCGGCAGGCATCATCGACCACGAGACCGGCACGCGCGACATCAGGCGCCTGTCGGGGCTGAACCGTTCCATGCCCTTCACTGCCCGGCTCGCCCTGGTCGCGGCAGCGGCGATGGCCGGCGTGCCGCTACTGAACGGCTTCATCTCCAAGGAGATGTTCTTTGCCGAGGCGCTCTCGGCCGAGACGCCGCTTGGGCTGACGAACATCCTGCCATTCGCAGCCATGCTGGGCAGCGCGTTCAGCGTGACCTACTCGCTCCGCTTCATCCATGGCGCCTTCTTCGGCCCCGACCCGGTGGACCTGCCGCGCACGCCTCACGAGCCAGCCACGTGGATGCGGTTCCCCGTCGAGATCCTGGTGCTGACCTGCATCGGCGTCGGCGTGCTGCCGGCTGCGACGGTAGGCCCCTTCCTGGACCTTGCGGTGCGCTCCATCCTGGGCAGCGAGGTGCCCTATTACAGCCTTGCTGTCTGGCACGGTTTCAACCTGCCGCTCCTCATGAGCCTCGTCGCCCTGGCCGGGGGCGCGGCACTCTACCTGCTGCTGCAAAAGCGGCTGTGCAGCGGGATTGAGGGGGAGCCGGTGCTCCGCCGCCTGGACGGAAAGCGCATCTTCGAACGTACGATGGTCTTCCTCTCTTGGCGCCTGGCCCGGCGGGTGGAGGGAATGCTCAGCACGCGTCGGCTCCAACCCCAGTTGCGGCTGATCGTCGTCACCGCCGTCCTTGCCGCCGGCGCGGCGGTGTGGCTGCGCGGCCTCGGGCCGGGCAACCTGCCGTCCTCGCCGGTGGATCCGGTGCTCGCCCTGGTCTGGACGGCAGGCGGCGCCTGCGCGCTTGGTGCCGCATGGAAGGCCAAATTCCATCGCCTCGCCGCGCTGATCCTGATGGGCGGCGCCGGGCTTGCAGCGTGCATCACCTTCGTCTGGTCCTCCGCCCCTGACCTCGCGCTAACCCAGCTCACGGTCGAGGTCGTCACCACCGTGCTGCTGCTGCTCGGCCTCAGGTGGCTGCCGAAGCGATTGCACATTGCCGGTGGGGTCGGGCCGGAGGTGCTGACGCGCACGCGGCGGATCCGCGACCTCGCCATCGCCATCGGCGCCGGCGGCGGCCTGGCAGCGCTCTCATACGGGGTCATGACGCGAACCCCGCCCGACCTGCTGGCGCTCGACTTCCTGGCGCGGGCCTACACCGAAGGTGGTGGCACCAACGTCGTGAACGTCGTCTTGGTGGACTTCCGCGGCTTCGACACCCTGGGCGAGATCTTCGTCGTTGCAACGGTGGCGCTCGCCACCTTCGCGTTGCTGCGTCGCTTCCGCCCCGCGCCCGAGAGCATGGACCCACCGGCCCAGCAAATTGACCAAGCCCGCAGCGAGCGCCCGCTCTCGGGCAGGCAGCAACCGGCTGACTGGCTACTGGTGCCCTTCACCCTGACGCGGGTGCTGTTCCCCGTCATGCTGCTGGTGGCCGCCTTCCTGCTGCTGCGCGGCCATGACCTGCCAGGCGGTGGCTTCTCCGCCGGCATGGTCGTCGCGATCGCCGTGATCCTGCAATACATGATCGGCGGCACGGAATGGACCGAGAACCGGCTCGCCTGGCTGCGCCCGCGGGTCTGGATCGGAGTGGGCCTGCTTCTGGCTGCCGGAACCGGGCTCGCGGCCTGGCTCTTCAGCCGCCCGTTCATGACCTCCTACTTTGGCTATCTCGAGATCCCTGTCATTGGTGCCGTGCCAACCGCCAGCGCCCTGCTCTTCGATCTGGGCGTCTTCGCGCTGGTGGTGGGCGCGACCCTGCTGATGCTCGTGGCCCTCGCCCATCAGTCCTTGCGGGGCCGTCGCGCCATCCCGCCGGGCGCGGCGGTGCCGGAGCCGGCCGGGCGCACGCCCATCACGGCGGGGGACATCTGATGGAACTCGTCGTCTCGATCGCCATCGGCATCCTCGCGGGCTCCGGCATTTGGCTGCTTCTGCGGCCGCGCACCTTCCAGGTCACCATCGGCCTCTCGCTGCTGTCCTACGCCGTGAACCTCTTCATCTTCTCGACCGGCGGGCTGCGCACCGGCGCCGCCGCCATCTTGCGGCCGCGCGAAGCCGGCACCCTTGCGCAGTACACCGACCCGGTCCCGCAGGCGCTGGTGCTGACTGCCATCGTCATCGGCTTCGCCACCACGGCGCTGCTGCTCGTGGTGCTGCTCGCGGCACGGGGCCTCACCGGGACCGACCATGTGGACGGCCGGGAGCGGGAGCGATGACTGGCTGGACCGACCACGTGGTTATTGCGCCGATCGTCGTCCCGATGCTGGCCGGCGCCGCGATGACGCTGACAGGCGATCGCCGGCGCCGGCTCACCGTTGCGCTCGGGCTCGTCTCGACACTCCTGCTGATCGGGCTGTCCGTGTCGCTCCTGGTGGTGGCGGACAGGCCGGAAGTACGGATCTACCGGCTGGGGGACTGGCCCGCCTCCTTCGGCATCGTGTTAGTGCTGGACCGGCTCTCGGCGATGATGGTGGCGCTCGCTTCCGTTCTCGGCTTCGCTGCCTTCGTGTTCTCGCTCGCGCGCTGGCACCGCGCAGGGGCGCTGTTCCACCCGATGCTCCAGTTCCAGCTCATGGGTCTGAACGGCGCCTTCCTGACGGGAGACCTGTTCAACCTCTTCGTCTTTTTCGAGGTGATGCTCGCCGCCTCCTACGGACTGGCGTTGCATGGCTCCGGCACTGCGCGGGTGCGGGCGGGCCTGCAATACATCGTCATCAACCTGCTGGCCTCGCTGCTGTTCCTGATCGGCGTCAGCGTCGTCTACGGCATCGCCGGCACACTCAACATGGCCGACCTCGCGCTCCGGATGCAGGACGTCGCGCCCGAGGACCGCGCACTGCTGGAGGCCGGGCTCGCCGTCCTCGGCATCGCGTTCCTGACCAAGGCGGCGATGTGGCCGCTCGGCTTCTGGCTCACCGGCACCTACGCCGCAGCCTGCGCGCCCGCGGCAGCGATCCTGTCGATCCTCAGCAAGGTCGGCATCTACGCCGTGCTGCGCGTCTGGCTGCTGCTGTTTGGATACGAGGGCGGCGCCTCCGCGGGCTTCGGCGCGACCTGGTTGACCCTTGGCGGCCTGGCGACGATCGCCTTCGGATCGATTGCCGTGCTCGCGAGCCAGAACCTGGCGCGCCTGGCCGGGGCAAGCGTGCTCGTCTCGTCCGGCACCCTGCTGACGGCGGTCGGCATGGAAAAGGCGGCGGTCACCGGCGGCGCGCTCTTCTACCTCGCGGGGTCGGTGCTTGCGATCGGTGCCTTCTTCCTGCTGATCGAACTCTTCGAGCGCGGGCGCGACATTGGCGCGGATGTGCTGGCAGTGACCCGCGCGGCCTTCGGCAGCGGCGAGGACGAGGAGGATGGCGAGCCCGGGGAGCGGGACGCCATCGGGGTGCCGATCCCGGCCACCGTCGCGACGCTCGGCATCTCCTTCATGGCATGCGCGCTGCTGCTCGCGGGATTGCCGCCGCTGTCCGGCTTTCTGGCCAAGTTCGCGATGCTGTCGCCGCTGCTCGCCTCGGGTGGGGCGGCGCCGTCGGCGCTGGCATGGGTGGTCACGGCCGCGCTGATCCTATCGGGGCTGGCGACGGTCCTGGCGATGGTGCGGGCCGGCATGGATGCCTTCTGGGCCGCCCCGGCCGCAACGCCGCAGCGCGTCAGCGTGCTGGAGTTCCTGCCCGTTGCGCTGCTCCTCGCTCTCTGCGTCGGGCTGACAGTAGGGGCCGGGCCAGCGCTGGACTACACGACCGCGGCCGCGGAGGCGCTGCACGCACCGGCGGATTACATACGCGCCGTGCTGCCGGCGCCGGAGGACGAGCGATGAACCGGATCCTCCCGCATTCGTTCCTCGCGCTGTTCCTGTTGGTCGCCTGGATGCTTCTGTCGGGGAGCGCCTCACTCGGCACGGCGTTCCTGGGTAGCGTCTTGGCGGTCGGCGGCTCCTGGGCGTTCGCGTCCCTGAAGCCGCCTCTGGCGCAACTGCGACAGGTGGCGGTCATCCCCGGCCTCCTGTGCGACGTGGTGCTGGAGGTAGTGCGGTCGAACTACGCGGTCGCGCGCATCATCCTGAGCCCCGCGACCGAGGGCACGCGACGCTCCGGCTTCGTCCGCATCCCGCTCGATATGCGCGACCCCTACGGGCTGGCGGCCCTGGCCTGCATCATCACCGCGACGCCTGGCACGGTCTGGGCCGAGTACGACGCCGGGGAGCACGCCATGCTGCTCCACGTCCTGGACCTGGTGGACGAGGCGGAATGGGTCCGCACCATCAAGGAGAAATGGGAGAGGCGGCTGATGGAAATCTTCGAATGAGCGCCGCGCTCCTCGCCTCGGCTGTCCTGCTGGCGCAGCTGCTGCTGGTTGCGGCGATGGGCTGCGCGGCAATGCGCCTGTTGATCGGCCCGCGGGCGCAGGACCGCGTCCTCGCGCTGGATGCGCTTTACGTGGTTGCCGCCATGCTTCTTCTGGTGTTCGGCATGCGGACCGGCAGCCCGCACTACTTCGAGGCGGCGCTGCTGATCACGCTGATCGGCTTCGTCGCGACGGCTGCGCTGTCCAAGTTCCTCATGCGGGGTGAGGTGATCGAATGACGCAGGCCGCCGACCTTCCGATCTGGGCGGCGCTGCCAATTGCATTGCTGCTGGTGCTGGGCGCTGGGCTCGCGCTGATCGGCACGCTCGGCCTTCTGCGGCTGCGGACCTTTTACGAGCGCGTCCACGCGCCGACGCTCGGCACCACGCTTGGCATCGGCTGCGTGCTGGCTGCCTCGATGCTATTCTTCTCGCTTCTGCAGACGCGCTTCGTCCTGCATGAGATCCTGATCGCCATACTGATGGTGGTCACAACGCCGGTCACGTTGATGCTGCTGGTCCGAGCCGCGCTCTACCGGGACCGGATCGAGGGTAGCCAGCCGGTCCCGCCGAAGGCCGGCGACCACATGCCGAGTGCGGGCGCCTGACTGAGAACGCTGCGGTGGCCCATCACACGACTTCCGGCGGCACGGCCAGGACGTCGCAATCGAGTGTCCGCAACGCCTCCTCGGCGACGCTGCCCAGCAACAGCCTTCTGAGGGTTCCCTGTCCTCGGGTCCCAATCACAACGAGATCAGGCGAGACGCGCTCCACGACGCGCCGGAGAGCCTCCATCGGGGCGCCTTCCTCCAAAAGGATCGCTGGAGTCAGACTGAGGTCGAGGCCAGCCAGGTATCGGCCGAGTTCTTCCTGCGTCTGCGCGGCCGTCGCCGCTGTCTGCTCCGCGATCGCGTCGGCCGAGAGATCGGACAGCATCATGCTTCCTCGGCTTGGCTGCTCGAAGGCATGGAAGACCGTCGGATCGCCGCGCGCTGTAAAGCCAAGCCGGACCGCGGCGCGCAGCGCCTGCGCTGAGTGCTCGGACATGTCGATGGCTGCCAGCACGCGTAGCTGAGGTCGTTCAGCGGGCCGGTTCACCATCAGGACTGGCCAGCGACCTCGCCGTATCACACGCTCAACGGTCGTCCCGACAAACATGTCGAGGAGCAAGCGTTTGCGATGCTCGCCCATCACGATCAGATCCACCGCTTCCTCATCGGCGATGCGGATGATCGCGTCGAAAGCGTCACCGATTTCGACGCGCAGGCGCGGGTGCAGGCCCTGCATCTCAGGCATGCGGCGCACCTGCTCGGCAAGCAGCGAGCTGACTTCCAGACGCTCCTTAGCGACGAGCTTCTCCGGTTGGTCGTCGTCCACCACCGAGAGCAACACCAACTCCGCCTCAGCATCTCGCGCCAGCACCGCCGCCCGGCGCACAGCGCGGTCCGAGCGGGAAGACAGGTCGGTTGCACAGAGCAGCCGCATCATTGCATTGCGCCCAAAATCTCTGACGAAGGGAGTTGCCGTGACCTCACCTTAGTCTAGCTCCTTCCGCGTATGCGGCGACCCCGCCGCATACACGCGAACTTGTCTGCTTCGAGCTTGCCCGACCGCCTCTGGCCTCCGCTTCTCGATAATTCGCAGGTTTCCTACGTGCCTGCGCTATCGCCCTGAAGCGCTTCGGCACCGACCTGCGGAAAGGGCGCGGTATCATCTGATACGGCGCCCTTCTCCGTTCCGCCCTACTCGACGGATAGCACCTGAAGTCGGCGCATCACGCCATGCTGCGTTGGCCAGTCGATCGCCTGGCCGGGGCGCAACCCGATCAGCCCGGCTCCAACAAGTGAAAGAACGGAGATCCGCCCCTGGCCAATATCGGCCTCAGCCGGCATCACGATCTGGACGCGCCGAGTGACCCCACTAGCCTCGTCGACAAAGAGAACGTAGGAGCCAAGGGCGACGACGTCACGCGGCAGCCGACACGCGGGAACGAGGTCCGCACGGTCTGCCTCCTCCAGCAACAGCTTGGCCGCATCCGCATAGCGGCGCCCGCCTCGCTCGGCGAGGGCGACCAGAATGTCATGATCGGATTCGGACAGGATGATCGATGGACGGTGCGCCGTCGCAACCGCCGGAATTGCGCTGGTCATAATGAGGTCCTTGAGGGATTGCTGCGCGATCGGAATACGGCCCCGGCTTAGGCGTGCAGACGTGCACGCCCCCGGGGTCAGTTGCCCGCGATCAGGCACCCCGCATGAGCGAACCGACGACGAAGCGTGGCTGTCAGGACCATTCCACCTACATTGCGCCGAAGGGATCTAAGATCAACCCCGCCGGTGCCGGTCTCATTGCGCCAAGTTGGATGCGGAATACCCGTCAATCGGCGCCGTGCCGCCGGAGCACGGTACCGATCAGGCCCTGAAGGACAGGGCCGTTCAGTTGAAGCCAATTGAACGTGCTTCGTCTGTTTCGCGGCCAGCACTAAGCGCTTCGCCCCGAAAGCCAGGAGGAGATGGGGCCGGCCGTGGAGCGCCTGGGCCTGAAAGGCTGATGCTGGCGACATGCGCGACGGCCACTCCGATATCTCTTTCCCTGGTCGGCAGTCGAGACCGCCAGAGCCCGACCGCGTCGTGGGACGAAGCTGCGGCGTCGACCAGCCGGCATCGGCAAGGCGGTACACGCTGTATGCCCTTTCGTGCCCTGCCCGGCGGGCTCGCCTTGGCGGACGCGCTTCATCACCTCGGCCGTGATGCCTGGCGCTTTTTGAACTTGGCGAAGGCAATGCCCATGCGTGCTGGTAGGCTGTCAGTCGAGCGTGACGCCAGCATCTCTCACAACCCGCGTCCACTGATCGCGATCACGCCGTACTAGGTCGGCGAAGGGCGCACGCGGCAGGAACGTGGGAAGCTGCCCCTGGTCAAGCAGCACGCGCGGCAGGTCGCCTTCCCGCAGCACGGCTTCGATGGCCGCCTCGAGCTGCGCGAGAATCGCCTCGGGCGTTCCGGCCGGCGCCAGAATGCCCTGCCAGCCGACCGCCTCGAAGTCGGGCGCGACGCTCTCATCCACCGTGGGCACGTCGGGTAGCGCCGGCAGGCGCTGCTGCCCGGTCGTCGCGATGACGCGGATGCGTCCGGCCTCGGCCGCGCCGCGCATGAGATTGTAGCCGTCCACCATCAGCTGCACCCGCCCGCCGATGAGGTCCTGCAGCGCCGGCGCGCTGCCGCGGTAAGGCACATGCTGCACGTCGATTCCCGTTCGGCGCTTCAGTAGTTCGAAGGCAAGATGCGGTATGCCGCCATTCCCGCCGGAGCCCATGTTGAGCTGGCCGGGACGCGACTTCGCCAGCGCGACGAACTCCGCCAAGCTATGCGCCGGTAGGTCCGCCGGTACAGCGACCGCGAGCGGCACGGCGACGATCTGCGCAATCGGCGCGAAGCTGGTCACGGTATCGAAGGGAAGATCGCGATAAAGTGCAGGGTTGAGCGCGAGCATGCCGACGTTGCCCACAAGCAACGTGTAGCCGTCCGCAGGCGACTTCGCCACGGCGTCCATTGCGATGTTGCCGCCCGCGCCGCCGCGGTTCTCGACGACCAACTGCTGGCCGAGCCGCTCCGAAAGCCGCTGCGCCAGTGGTCGTGCGGTGAGGTCGACGCCGCCTCCCGGAGGAAAGCCGACGAGGAGACGCACGGGCCGGGAGGGATAACTCTGCGCCTGGCTGCTGCGGGCGGCCAGCGGCGACATGGCAAACGAGCAGGCGAGCAGCGTGCGACGTTGCATGAGGTGTGGCCTCTCTATGATGGTAAGAACGGCGCGACGTCACGTCACGCGTGGTCAACCGAGTGCGCCGATGTGCGGCAGCCCGAGCCGTGCGAAGGCTTCGTCCGGCGCCTCCTGCTCCGCCATTAGGTTGCAGAGCAGTGCTGCAAGCCGCGCTGTCTCTGCCGGTGCATTGAGCGCGGCTTGTTGCCCCGGATCGGCGGCGAGGTCGTACAGCGCGGTGCGAGCGTCGAGCAGGGGGTAGCGATGGATCATGTTCGCCGCCGCATCCGGCACGAGCGGCAGCTTGAGCACCGGCATGCCCTTGGTAAAGCCGAAGGGTCCAACGAGCGCCGCTCCGGCTAGCTCCGCCGGTTCGAAGAAGCTGCGCATGTGCACCGGCATCAGGGTGTAGTGGTGCAGCGGCATCTGCCATGCTTCGCCTTCGGGATAACGCATGTAGACGAAGCGGCCGTCAGCAAGGTTCACGGCGCCGCCAAACTGGCCGAAAAGCGCGCCCGGCCGGACCGGAGCATCACTGGCTAGCGCCGTGAGAAGCGACCGTCCCGTGACTTCCGGCGGCACCGGCGCTCCGAAGATTTCCAGGATGGTCGGCATCAGGTCGATCGTCTGGGTCAGTCCCGCGCGGCGCGAGCCGGCGTGCGCGATGTGATCGGGATGATGGATGAAGAGGGGGATGCGCGCGACTTCTTCGAAGAAGGGAGGACGGTTCTTGCCCCAGTATTCGTGCTCGCCGAGCAGCAGCCCGTGATCGGTGGAGACGATCAGCGCGGTGTCAGACCAGGCGTCGTGCGCATCCATCCAGTCTAGCACGCGACCTAGATAGTCGTCGCACATGGCAAGCAAAGCGAGGTAGTTCGCGCGCAGTTCCGCTTCCTCTTCCGGCGCATAGCCGGGCCGGCCGTAGCGCGGCCAGTCTAGCACTGGGCCGCGGTAGTTCGTCGGCAGGCCATCGCGAAAACGCTCGGCGGCGAAGAAGGGCTCGTGCGGATCGAAGCATTCGAGGTGCAGCAGCCAGTTCTCTGCGCCGAAGTTCGACTCGAGGAACTCCAGCGCCGCCTGGGTGCAACGCACGAGAGGGAACTCGGCCTCCTCGCGCGTATGCTCGCGCGAGACGTAGTAGGGCATGTTGGCGTTCGGATCGGTGCGACCGTCGAACTGGGTTGGGTGGTAGGCCCCGCGCCAGCGCTCGATGGGCAGCTTCACCACGCCTTTCCACTTGTCCTTCTCCTGCCCGCGGAAGAACTCCCAGGAGGAGTAGCGGCCATGAAAGCCGACGCCGCCATCCTCGAAGTAGTGGTAGTGATCGGTGACGAGGTGGCTGTAGGTGCCGCCATGCGCGCGTAGGATCTCGGGGAAGGCGTTGTCGAATGGTTCCAGCGGCCCCCAGGCGCGATGCAGGAAGTTCAACCGCCCGGTCATCAGGTCCCGCCGCGCGGGCATGCAGGGCAGGCTGCCGACGTAGTGCGTGTCGAAAGTGACGCTGCGCCCGGCCAGCCGGTCGAAGTTCGGCGTCGGCACTATGCGCCCGCCGTAGGGACCGAGTGCATGGCGGTTCAGGCTATCGAAAAGAATGAAGATCAGACGCATCGCCTGCTATTCCACGCTGACGCCAGCGCGCCTCACGATCTCTGTCCATGCCTGCAGGTCGTGGCGATGGATGGAGCCGAGTTCGGAGGGGCCTAGGCCCGTCGGCATTAGCCCCAGCCGCGCCAGATTCGCCTTTCCGTCCTCGCTACGAACGACGGCGACGATTTCCGCGGCTAGCGCATCGACGATTGTGGCCGGCGTGGTGGCAGGCGCAAAGAGGCCGTTCCAGCCGACCAGCTCCAACGGGAAGCCTTGCTCCTGAAAGGTGGGCACCTCGGTCGCTCCAGGGAAGCGCTGCGGGCCTGTGATCGCCAGGCATTTCACCTCTTGCCGCGCCAGGAAGGGCGTAGCTGGCACGAAATCGATGATGAAGGCATCGACCCGCCGCATCGCGAGTTCCTGCATGCCCTGCGGGGAGCCACGAAACGGCACGTGCACCATGTCGATGTTGGCCACTTGCTTCAGCAGCTCGCCCTGCAGGTGGGAGGTGGAGCCGACGCCAAAGGAGGCGAAGGTGAGCTGGCCCGGCCGCGCGCGAGCGTATGTGACGAACTCCCGCGCATTGTTCACGGGCAGGCTTGCATGCACGAAAAGGCATTGCGGCGCGGCGCCGAGATGCGCGACAGGCCGGAAGTCGCGCAGCACGTCAATCGGGAGCCGCGGCTGCAGTGCGGGATTGACCGCCATAGAGGCCACCGCGCCATAGAACAGCGTGTAGCCGTCGCCGGGCTGGCGCGCGACATGCTCCATGGCGAGGATCGCGTTGGCGCCGGGGCGGTTCTCCACGACCAGCGGCTGGCCTAGGCGCGAGCCAAGGCGACTGGCGAGGTAACGCCCGACAAGGTCGCCCTGCCCGCCAGGGGGATTACCGACCACGATTGTAATGGGACGGCTTGGCCAACTGTCAGGCCGTTGCGCGGCGGCGGGCGCGCTGCAGCCGGCGAGGAGCAGCCAGATCATTACCAGGCGGTGCCATGCGCGCCGTGTCATGCCGTCCTCCGTCCCAGGATGAAATCCGCAGCCCGCTCGCCCACCATGATCGCAGGCGCATTGGTGTTGGGCGAAGGCATCAACGGAAAGACCGAGGCGTCGGCGACACGCAGGTTGCTCACGCCGCGCACTCGCAGCAGCGGATCCGTGACGGCGGCCGCGTCGGTGCCCATGCGGCAGGTGCCTACTGGATGATAGGAGGTCTGGCCGATGCGGCGCGCATGCGCGAGCAACGCCTCATCGCTGTCAGACGCCGGACCCGGGCGAGTTTCCTCCACCAGGAAGCGCCGCAGGGCCGGCTGCCCCGCGATCGTCCGTGCCATGCGCATGCCGAGCACTGTCCGCAGCCTGTCTGCCTTGGCCGAGAGGTAGTTGGCCCGGATGCGCGGAGGATCCTCGATGCGCGGCGTCGCCGCATGAACGGAGCCGCGCGATTCCGGATAGATCGGGAAGAGGCCGATGGAAATGCCGCTGAAGGGATCGAGGCCGCTGCCGCGCGTCGTCCCCATCCGGTCGGGCGCGCTGATCTTGTGGATCTGGATCTTGAGGTCCGGCTTCGGCTGATCAGGTGTGCTGCGCACCAGCGCATGCGCGGTGGAGGCGACATTGGCGAAGAGGCCGGTGCGCCGGAGCCGGTATTCCAGCCAGGCCGGCGGGCCGTACAGCCAGGGCCGCCGCATCAGGTCGTTGACGGTCACCACACCCTGCGCGTGGTAGGTGATCCGGACGTGAAAGTGATCCTGGAGGTTCTCGCCTACACCGGGGGCGGTGTGGACTAACGGAACGCCGAGCGCCTGCAGACGCACGGCGTCGCCGATCCCGGACAATTCCAGGATCTGCGGCGACTGCACCGATCCAGCGGCGAGCACGACATCACCGCCGCAGCGCGAGACCTCCCGGACGCCGTCTCGGACGAGTTCGACTCCGACGGCGCGTCTGCCCTCGAACAGCACGCGCTTCACCACGGCGCCGAGCCGAAGGTCAACGCCGGCCCGCCCCTCGAGCGACTTGAGATAGGCGTCAGCCGCGCTGACTCGCTCGCCGCGCCGCGTGCACATCTGCAGACAGGCGGCGCCTTCGAATCGCGGACCGTTGTAGTCAGGGGTCCGGGGGACGCCCGAGGCGGCGCAAGCCTGGAGGAAGGCCAGGCTCATCGGATCCTTCCGCGCGATCTCCTGGATCGAGACCGGCCCACCGCGTCCGCGCCAGGCCGGGTCGCCCTCGGGCCAATCCTCGATGCGGCGCATTACTGGCTCAATCGCCGACCAGTCCCAGCCGGGGCAGCCAGTGGAGGCGATCTCGTCGTAGCGCGCGGGATCGCCACGCACCCAGAGCATGCCGTTCACCGCGCTGGAACCACCGAGCACGCGGCCGCGAGGCCAGTAAAGCCTGCGCTCGCCCGCCTCCGCCTCGGGCTCAGTGAAGAAGCGCCACATCACGCGCGTATCGTGAATGATCCGCCCGGCCATCCCCGGCATTGGCCCACTCGGGGCAACGGCGCTCGTCGCAGCCGCGGGGGATGGTAGGCAGTTCAAGAAGGCCCGCGACTTGGCCGCGTGGCTCGGCCTCGTGCCACGGCAGCACTCGACCGGTGGCAAGACGACGCTGCTGGGCATCAGCAAGCGCGGCAATGCCTACATCCGACGCCTGCTGATCCACGGCGCCCGGTCCTGCGTGATGCACCTCGACCGCTCTCGCGACCGGCTCGGAGTATGGGTCGACCGCCTGCGGGAGCGCATGCACGTGAACAAGGTGACCGTGGCGCTTGCCAACAAGATCGCGCGCATCGCCTGGGTGGTGCTCACTCGGCCGGGCGCGCTCTACCGACGGACCGATCCCACCTACGTTTCGGCGTAGCGGGCTCGGTCGGGTTCGCGAGGCTGAGAAGGGGATGACGAAACAGTCGATTGGCGTGCCGTAAGCCTGTCGCTAAAAGCGGGCCTCGAGCCCGTAGCAGCTTTGTAGGAACGGCACGCGCTGATCTCATCACGGCCTGGCCGCAACCGCGGCCCACTCGCGAGAGGCCGGATACATTTACGCGGACTGTCGTCGACCATCCCGAGCTCAGGCTTGCGGAGGCGGGGCGGACCATACATTTCGGCGCAGCACGTCCTGCAGCATGGTCTTGTCGAGCGTCAGGTCGGCGACGAGCCGCTTCAGCTTCGCGTTCTCCTCCTCGAGCTGCTTCAGCCGACGGATCTCCGCCACGCCCATCCCAGCGAACTGCTTCTTCCACCGGTAGAACGTCGGCTCGGAGACGCCCATCTTGCGGCAGATCTCGTCCACCGAGGTGCCGCTCTCCGCCTGCCTCAGCGCAAAGGCGATCTGCTCATCCGCGTAACGCTTCCGCTTCATGGCACCCTCCTCCAGGGATCAGAGTGCCCGAAAAAATTGCGTCCAGGCTGGACCGGTTCAGCGGGTCAGGACCATCCGATCGCCCTCGAGCGGCTGCTTGGGGGCGGAAATCAACGACATCGGCGTTCTATCACCCAATGCGCTATGCGGTCTCACCGCGTTGTAGTCGACGCGCCAGCTTTCCACCTTCGCCCGTGCGTCGTCCAGGTCCAGGAACCAGTGCTCGTTCAGGCACTCAGCCCGGAACCGCGCATTGAACGCCTCGGCATGCGCGTTGTCGGTCGGCTTGCCGGGACGGCTGAAATCCAGCACCACGCCATTGCTGTAGGCCCATAGGTCCAGCTCCCGCGAGGTGAACTGGCAGCCCTGGTCCACCCGGATCCGCGCCGGCATCTCGGCATCTTGACCAAGCAGGCCGGCGGGCGAAATGGCTCAGCCGCGGCTCATTCCTACCAAAGCTGTGCTAGCTCTGCTCTTCCTCGGGGTCACCGGGTGGCATTAGCGGCGGAGGCGCCTTCTCATTGCCCTCGAGTAAGAGGATCGCTTCATAGATTGTCTTGAGCTGGTTGGTCGTCATCTTCGAGAAGTCGATTGCCGGTCTCTGAGGCGGCAGGGCGGGAGACTCGGTCGTGGCGACAGGTCTGTCGATGCAGCGGTGCCGCTCGCTTTACTCATCTCGAGAAGAAGCAGACGCAGTACACGCGGATCGCCACTGGCGGCTTTGTTCGCGAACTGCTTGGCAGCTGCCTCGACCTTGGTGATCTTGTGTCGGCGGCCGCCCTCGGTAACCACAACCTTCTCATTTAGCGCCTTCACCAATGCCGCGCGCAGATCAGTCGCGCCCTTGGGGCGGCCGACAGGATTGCCACTCTGCCCGGGCTTGAACCGCGTGTGCACCGGCGGACGGCAGTAGCCGACGGCATGATTGCCGAGCTCGCTCGTGGGCGAAGCGCGCTTACGAGCCATGGGCCGCCTCCTCGGAACTCGCGACCGGCGCGGCGGCTGCCTGCGAGGCTTTCGGAGTTCTGCCCGCTCCGCGTGGGCGCGAGGATCGACCGGTTGGGCGGCTCCACCGGCCAGTAGAGCTGCGTGCAAAAGATGAACCGTCCTTCCGGGGCGAACAGCCGGTTCGATTCCTTGTCGGCGCCCGGCGAGTCCTTCTGGACGTAGCGGAGTGCCCGGGCGTTCCAAATCAGGTTGACACCCTGGCCACCACTGGCAGATCATGCATTCAATATGCATACAATGTATTCGGACAGAATACCGCCTGAGAGTGAAGGGGGCGTCAGGCCGCTATCCTCCGCGCTCAAGGTCCTCGCCCTGCTGGACCGCATCGCGGCCCGCCGCGGTGGTGTGCGCCCTTCCGCGATTGCCGCCGAGCTCGGCGAGGGCCGCGCGACGGTCTACCAGCGTCTCCTGACGCTCGTCGTCGCAGGCTGGGTGGAGCCGGTGGAGGACGGCCGCTATCGCCTGACGCTGCGCGCCGCCCGCATCGCGCGCGCCGCGGCCGAGCAGGCCGGGCTCGGCGACCGCGCGATGCACCTGCTGGAAGCGCTGGTCGCGGAGACGCAGGAAACCGCCTCCCTCGCCGTGCTGGAAGGCATCGAGCCCTGCATCGTGCAGCGCGTGGAGCCCGCCGGCATCCTGCGCGCGGAGCTTCGAGTCGGCGCCTCGCTGTCGCTATCGGGCTCGGCCTCCGGCCGCGTGCTGGTGGCCTTCGCGGATGGCGCGACGCTGGAACGCCTGCGCGCGGCGAAGGCCGACCTGCCGTCGCGCGCCGTGATCGAAGAGGTGCGGCGCACCGGGCTCGCGGTGTCCTCGGGCTACATGATACTCGGCATCCGCGCCGCCGCCGTGCCGGTGCTGGACGAGACCGGGCGCTGCGTCGCGGCCCTGTCGCTGGTCGGGCCGGAGACCCGCTTGGACCCCGATGCCTGGGTCGCCCCCCTCAAGCGCGCCGCGGCGCGCCTGAGCGCCATGCTGGAAGGCCGATGAGCAGCGCCATTCGCCCCGTGCCCGCCGACGATCACGAGCGCCCGCGACCGCGGCCGGCGGCCTTCCTGATGCGGCCGGAGCGCCTGGCCGCGATCCAGCCGAGCCGGCTGTCGGTCTCGCGTGCCTTCGCCCTGAAGATCTGGCGAGAGGGCTGGCGCTTCGTCGTGCGTCGCTTCGACATCGACGCCGAGGCACGCGGCACGGCTGTGTACGAGATCGTCGCGCCAACGCGCAGCTTCACGTTCTGCGCCTTCTCCGTCCCGCCGCAGCGGGCCGGACGGACCGGGCGCATCATTGGCCGCGCCTGGGACATGCAGGGCGCGTTGATCGAGGGTGCGCCAGACGCTGCCACGATCGAGACGACGCGGACGGAACTGCCGAAGCTGTACCAGGGCCGGGCGACCCCGCGGACGCTGGTGTGGTGCCGCTCCAACCGCTCGATGCGCGTCTTCGACAGCACCGTCGCGGCGCTCGCGGAAGGCCGCCAGCCTGACATGCCGACGTTGGCGACGAGCTGCTACCTCATGCGCAACACCGGCCTCGACGGCAACGGAACCTTCGGGACGAAGAGCTTCCTGTCCTATGAGGACGACCACCCTCTGCGGGGGGCACTGGAAGCGCAGATGCTGACGGCGGTGCTGATGCGCGAATTCGCCGCTGATCTCGTGGAGTGCCTGGCCCGGCACCGCGGCCGAGAGAAGGCCGTCAGGCTCGACCCCGCGATCCGACGTTTCATTGGCGTGGGCAATGGCTCCGCGCTGGGGCTGATGCTGTTCTTCAACAATCATCCCCGGCTGCTCCACGCCTGGATCAACGCGCGGGAAGAAGCGATCGCGCTGGCCAAGGCGCTGCCCGTCGGCGCCGGCGACCCACGTGTCGCGGCGCTGCGCGCCGACGTCGCGCGCGCCGCGCGGTTCCGGCGCGAGGACCGCATGATGTACGAAGGCTTCGCCGCCAGCGCGCTAGTGGCGGATCAGCTGGAGACCGTCGGCACCGCGCTGGACAGGCTGCATGCCACGGGCCTGGTGGACGGCAAGGCAGTGCCCTACCCGCTCGCCGCGCTGGCCGACGGCTTCGAGGGAAGGCTGCATCCCGAGACGGTGGAGACGCTGCTCTCCCTCATGATCGAGCTGGTCGCGGACGATGCCGACCGGCTGATGGGCAACCTCGTGGTCAGCGAAGAGCTCGCCGTCGAGCCCGCCATGAGCTGCGGCGAGCTGCGCCGCCTGCTGCACGACGAGCACGCCTGGGCGCTGGCCATCGACATGGAGGCCGCCGGCGCGAGGCGCTTCGTCTGGTACAAGTCGGCGACCGCCGAGGAGCCGCGCCGCGGCCCGGTGGAGGAGCTGCCCCCCGGCGCGCACAACCTTGGCCTCGACATCCCGACGCTCTGCCAGGCACTGGCAACCGAACTCGTGGCGCGCCCTGCCTCGCAGCGCGTGTCGCGGCTGTTGATGGACCGGCCCGACCTGCGGCTGATGGTCGCGCGCATCCAGGGGCTGCGCGGGCTGCTGTACCACGCGCCGCACGCCAACATCATGGCCGAGGATTTCCGGCCGGCACAGGTCGTGAAGCTGCTCAACGCGGCGTTCCATGGCATCGACAAGACCCGCGACTTTCTGAACCGCAACCTGCGCGGGGTCCTGCTGCACGGCGCGCCGACCGCCGCCGACATCGCCGCCGGCGAGACCGGCCCCTGGTTCTACCCGGCGGAACCCGTGGCATGAGCGAAACCGTGGTCCTGCTGCCGCGTGAGATCCGCCTGGTGGTGGAGCGCTTGCTGCTGCTGACCCCCCTGCCCTTCGCCTTTGTCCCGGCGGTGCGCGACGTCGTGCTGTATTCCGCGATCGCCGGCCTCGGCGGGCTGCCGCTGCTGCTGGAGCGTCTGGAGGAACTGAAGGCGGCCGACCCGCGCGCGATCCGCGTGGCGGAGCCGGAGCCCGGCCGCTTCGAGGTGGATTGCGGCGGCCAGCATGCCTGGGTCGCGCTGCCCTCGCTGCTCGACCTCGCCGCTGAAGGCGTGGCGCTGCATGGCAGCGCCGTGGTCACCGCGAGCGAGCTGCGCGATCCGGAGGAACTGCTCGCCGCCGCCGGCCTCGGCCGCCGACAGGGCGTGCTGGCCTTCGGCGCGGTCGGCCCGGCGCAGGTCGCCGCGCCCTGCGCCGACGTCGTCGCGCCGGGCCGGCTGCGGATCGCGCGGGCCTCCGCGACGCTGTTCGCCGCGCCGGCGCCACGGGCGGGAACGAAGCCGGGGCTGGTGGACCCGCTGCTGGCCCGCGCGCTGCGGGACGGCATGGCGGTGCCGGCTGCGATCTGGTGGCGCGCGCATCATCTCTCGAACACCGCGCTGGCGCCGGATACCGTGGAATCGCGCCGGCATGCCGGGCCTGTCATCGTCATGCCTGACGGGTCGTTGATCGGCCGCAAGGACAACGACGACGACACCGACTTCTCGCTGCTGACATCGGCAGCGCAGGCGAACGCCAACTGAAACCGGGCGACAGGCCCGCGGGGTTGAGGAGACGTGACATGAAGCGGGGACTGACACGACGCAGCGCGCTCGCCGTCGCAGGCGGCGCCGCGCTTTCCATGCCGGCCTTCCGACGCCTCCATGCCGCCGAGACGCTGTACGTCAATTCCTGGGGCGGGCCGTGGGAACGCGCGGCAGCCCGGCACCTGTTTGAGCCCTTCACGCGAGAGACAGGTGCGGAGATCCGCCCGGTCTCGCCGGTGTCCTTCGCCAAGCTCGCGGCGCAGGTGCGCAGCGGCGCCTATGAATTCGACGTGACGACGCTCGGCCTCGCGGAGCTCGTCCGTGCGCACCAAGCGCGGCTGCTGGAGCCGCTGGGTCCGGTCGCGGAGCGGCTGTCCTGGCCGGGGGCGACGCTGATGAATGCCGTCGCCTCGCATGCCTTCGCGACCGTGCTGGCCTGGAACGCGCAGAAGTACGGGGACGAACCGAGGAACTGGCAGGATTTCTGGAACCTCTCGCGCTTCCCCGGGACGCGCTGCATGCAGCGCTACGCCGCGCGCGTCCTGCCGCTCGCGCTACTCGGTGACGGCGTCGCGCGCGACAAGCTCTATCCTTTGGACATCGAGCGTTCCTTCCGCGCGCTCGACCGCGTCAAGCCGGCGATCCGGGTGTGGTGGACGCAGGGCCAGCAATCCGCACAGCTGCTGCGCGACGGCGAGATCGACATGATCGCGATCTGGCACGGCCGCGTGCTGGAGCTGATCGACGACAACAAGCCCGTGAAGATGACCTGGCAGGATGCCGAGATCGACAGCGCCTACTGGGCCGTCGCGCGCGGGACGCCGCGCAAGGACCTGGCGATGCGCTTCGTCGAGCTGTCCGTCCAGCCGGAGCGCCTGGCGGGGTTCTGCAAGGAAGCGGGCTACGGGCCGCTCAACCCCAACGCCTTCCGCTATATTACCCCGGCCGAAGCGACGCGCATGCCGACCGCGCCGCAGTTCGAGAGCCAGGTGTTCACACAGGACATGGACAATTTCGGCGGCGACGTCGCGCAGGTGACCGCGCGCTTCGAGCGCTGGGTCGGCGCATGAGCGTGGCCGCGCCGCCCGCCATGGGCGGCGCCGCGAGGGCCGATCTGCGCCCCTGGCTGCTGCTGCTGCCGCTGCTGGTCTTCCTCGCGGGCTTCTTCCTCGTGCCGCTGGCCCAGGTGCTAGTGATGAGCGTGACCGAGCCCGAGCCGGGCCTCGGGCAGTTCACCGCCATCATTAGCGACGCCTTCTTCCTGCGCGTGCTGTGGCAGACCTTCGCCACCGCGGCGCTGGTCGCGGCCTGCACGCTGCTGCTGGGCTTCCCGCTGGCCTATGCCATGGCGGAGGCGAGCCCCCGCATGGCCGCGCTGCTGATGGTGCTGGTGACCATGAGCTTCTGGAGCAGCTTCCTGGTCCGCACCTATGCCTGGATGGTGATCCTGGGGAATGCGGGGCCGATCGCATGGCTGTCGGTGAAGCTTCTGGGCGGTCCGGCACCGCAGCTGCTCTTCACGCGGTTCAGCTCGACGCTGGCGATGACGCACATCCTGATCCCCTACATGGTGCTGAGCCTCTATGCCGCCCTCAGCAGGATCGAGCCCGCGCTGCTGCGCTCCGCGGCGAGCCTCGGCGCGGCGCCGGCCTCCGTCTTCCGCCACGTCGTGCTGCCGCTCGCAGCGCCGGGTGTCGTCAACGGACTGACGCTGGTCTTCGTGCTCTGTCTCGGCTTCTACGTGACGCCGGTGCTGATCGGCAGCCCGCGGGAGCAGATGATCGCCGGCGTGATCGGCCATCAGGTCGAGGAGTTCCTGGCCTTCGGCGAGGCATCGGCGCTGTCAGTCGTGCTGCTGGCCAGCACCATGGTCGTGCTCGGCATCTATCATCGCCGGTTCGGTCTCGATCGGCTCTGGGGCTGAGCATGCGGCGGGGCATGATCGCGCTGGGTTGGCTGGTGGCTCTCTTCGTCGCGGCGCCGCTGTTCGTGGTCGTGCCGATCTCGTTCAGCGACGCCGTGTCGCTGGAATTCCCGCCGCCGGGCTGGAGCCTGCGCTGGTATGCCGCCTATTTCGCCGATCCGCGCTGGACGCAGCCGACCATCAACAGCCTGGTGGTCGCTTGCCTGGTGGCGGTGCTGACCATGGCGCTGGTCACACCGGCGGCCTTCGCGCTGGTGCGTCATCGCTTCGGCGGCAAGGGCGCGGTCAATCTGCTGCTGATGCTGCCCATGGTGGTGCCGCACATTGTCATCGCGATCGGCTACTACGCCTTCCTGGCTGATGTGGGTCTGCTGCAGACGCTGCCGGGCCTGGTGCTGGCGCATACCGCGCTGTCGGTTCCGGTCGCCTTCCTCGTGCTGAGCGCGAGCCTGAAGGGCTTCGACCGCACACTGGAACGCGCGGCGATGAGCCTCGGCGCGCCCCCCTGGAAGGCGTTCCTGCACGTCACCGTGCCGGTGCTGTGGCCCGGCTTCGCCGCGGCGGCGCTTTTCGCCTTCGTGCAATCCTTCGACGAGACGGTGGTCGCGATCTTCATCTCCGGCGCGGCCACGGAAACGCTGCCGCGGCGGATGTTCGATTCCATTCGCATGCAGGCCGATCCCGTGATCGCCGTCGTCTCCACCCTGTTGTTCGGCGTCGTCGCGCTGCTGGCAGTGGCCGCGATGCTGCGACGCAGCGCCGGAACCCGCGCATGACCGACGCCTATCTCGAGATTGCGGGACTGACCAAGTCCTATGACGGGAAGAGAAAGGCGCTGGACCGCGTGTCCCTGACCGCGCGGGAGGGCGAGTTCGTGACCTTCCTCGGGCCCTCGGGGTCGGGGAAGACGACGACGCTGATGGTCATCGCAGGCTTCGAGCAGCCGGATGGCGGCGAGGTGCGCGTCGGCGGCGTCTCCATGTTCGGCGTGCCGCCGCACAAGCGCGGCATCGGCGTGGTGTTCCAGAACTATGCGCTGTTCCCGCACCGCACGGCGCTGCAGAACGTGATGTTCCCGCTGCTGATGAGGAGCGTGCCGAAGGCGCAGGCCGCGGCGAAGGCAAAGGAGATGCTCGCCCTGGTGGGCCTGGCCGACTATGGGGAGCGTTATCCTCGCCAGCTTTCCGGCGGCCAGCAGCAGCGTGTGGCGCTCGCCCGGGCGCTGGTCTTCGACCCCACCCTGCTGTTGCTGGACGAGCCGCTCGGGGCGCTCGACAAGAACCTGCGGGAGCAGATGCAGCTCGAGATCAAGCGGATCCAGCGCGCGCTGCACGTCACCACGGTCTTCGTCACGCATGACCAGTCCGAGGCGATGGCGCTGTCCGACCGCATCGTCGTGTTCGAGGGCGGGCGGATCCAGCAGGATGCCGCGCCGCTCGATGTCTATCTCCGCCCGTGCACGGAATTCGTCGCTCGCTTCATCGGGGACAGCAACCTCCTGAAGGCGCGCATCGTCGATGCAGGAGCGGGGATCGCGGAGGTCGAGGGGCTCGGCCTGTCACGCGTGCTGCCGGAGGAGGCGCGTGCGCTCCCTGGCGGCGAGGCGCTGCTGCTGCTGCGGCCGGAGGTGCTGACGCCGGCCGAGGCCGATCACGTCCCGAACCGGCTGGTGCTGGCCGTCGAGGAGATCGTGCAGTTCGGCGACAGCGCGCTAGTGATCGGACGTGCGGGCGGCGTTGCGCTGCGCGCGCGGCTGCCGGGGCGCGACGCGCAGGGGATCGAAGCCGGGGCGCAACTGCCGCTCTGCTGGCGAACGGATGCGGGGCATCTGATCGGAAGCTAGAGCCTCGTGCCGGAACTGTGAATCGGTGAGGGATTCCGGCGCGGAGTTGGTTTGTGATTATGGGATGGCCCGCCCCTCACTGAGGCGCCCTGGGATAGGGTCGCTTCTCTCGAGAGGAGGAGGCCACGATGTCGGAAGTTGCGGTACTCCGGATCGACCTGGGCAAGACCAGTTGCAGCGTTGCGAGCATGTCGTCGGACGGTCAGGTCGTGTTCCGTCGTCGGGTGACACGGGACGGCGTCCTGGCACTGCTGGCGAAGCTGCCGCCCTGTGTGGTGGCGATGGAAGCATGTTGCGGCGCGCACCACGTCGGCCGCGGCGCGGCGGCGCTCGGACATCAGGTCCGGCTGATGCCGCCGGAGTATGTCCGGCCGTATGTGAAGGCGCAGAAGAACGACGACCGGGACGCGGAGGCGATCGCCGAGGCGGCGACGCGCCCGACGATGCGCTTTGTTCCGCTGAAGGCCGAGACGCAGCTTGACGTGCAAGCGCTGCACCGGGCACGCGAGCGCCTGGTGGCCGAACGGACGGCGCTGATCAACCAGCTGCGTGCCCTGCTGCTGGAGCGCGGGATCGTGCTGGCGCAGCGGCGCCGCGCCGTGGCGGCCTGGGTCGACGCGCCTCGCGACGAGAACGTGCCCGACTGTCTGAGCCCACGCGTCCGTCTGCTGGTGAATGACATGCGGGCGGAATGGGCTGAACTCGACCGGCGCATCGGGAAGTTCGACGAGGAGTTCGCTGCGAGCGCGCGGCAGGACGAGGCGGCGCGGCGGCTTGCGACGGTGCCTGGTATCGGGCCGATCAACGCGACCGCGCTGGTTGCGGCGGTGGGCGATGCGAGTGCGTTCGGGCGGGCACGCGATCTGGCGGCCTGGCTCGGGCTGGTGCCGAAGCAGGCCACGACGGGTGGCAAGCCGAAGCTGCTCGGGATCACCAAACGGGGCAGCCGCTACCTGCGCAAGAATCTGATCCACGGTGCCCGCGCCGTGCTGCCAAGGCTGGCGGCGACCCAGACGCGTCTAGGCGTCTGGCTACGCGGCCTGCTCGAGCGCGCGCACAAGAACACCGTAGTGGTGGCGCTGGCGAACAAGCTCGCGCGGATTGCATGGGCGGTGCTGGCACGCGGGCGGAGCTACGAGGCGGCAGCCGCGGCGGCCTGACGCAACGAGGAGATCGGCCAGGGCGAGCGCAAAGCCGGTTGCCCAGGCCTGGGAGGTCTGCGGGAGGTGGTGACAGAGATGGCCTGACAGTCGATCGGCGGCACGGCAGCCTGACCCAGCGAACGGCCTCTGAGGCCGCTGTGATTTTGAGGCCCGGGCCGCGCGGATCTCCATCTTGGCAGGGAGCTTGCTCCGAGGCCGGATACGTTCACGCAGACTGCTCACGCCAGACGCGTCATCACAGCTTGCGGACGGGGCGGGCCATACGTTCACCATGGCCGGAGGTGAGCCATGGCGTACTCGCAGGACATTCGGCGTCGAGTGGTGGAAGCAATGGCGCGCGGCATGGCGTGCCGTGCGGCGGCCGAACGGTTTGCGGTGGGCGTGAGCACGGCAATCCGCTGGGCGCAGGATGAGCGCGCGCCGCCGACGCGGCGGCCTGGTCGTCCGGCTGGG
>NZ_JBNXUM010000053.1:0-26150 GCF_050563545.1 Falsiroseomonas sp. HW251 | reverse complement strand
CATCACGGCGAAGTCCGGCCGGCCGCTGGACAAGGGCGACGTCTACAAGATCCTGAACCTGCGGACCTACATCGGCGAGGTCACGCACAAGGGCAACGTCTACCGCGGCGAGCACGAGGCGATCGTGCCGCGCGCGCTTTGGGACGAGGCGCATGCCGTCCTCCAGGTCAGCCCGCGAGCCCGCGCTGCGCAGAACCGGCATCACGCGCCGGCGCTGCTGAAGGGGCTGATCTTCGGGATCGACGGGCGGGCGATGTCGCCGACCCACGCGCGGAAGAAGGGTAGGCTTTACCGCTACTACGTCTCGCAGCGTGTGCTGAAGGGTGATGCCGGTGACGACATTGTCCGGCGCGTGTCCGCCGCCGAGATCGAGCGCGCCGTTGTCGACCAGGTGCGGGCGCTGCTTCGGCAGCCTGAGATTGTCGCCGGCACTTGGCTCGCGGCGCGGCACGATGCGCCGGACCTGACCGAGCGCGAAGTCCGCGACGCGCTGCATCGGCTCGACCCGCTGTGGCACGAGCTATTCCCGGCCGAACAGGCGCGGATCGTGCGCGCGCTGGTCGACCGCGTCATCGTCGGCCCCGAGGGCGCGGACATTCGGCTTCGGGTCGAGGGTCTCGCTGGGCTGGTCCGCGACCTAGCGCCGACGCCCGACGCACTGGCGGCCGCATGACCGCCGCAACAACCCACATCTCCGTCCGCGTGCCGCTCGCCATTCGGCGCAGGCCTGGTCGCAAGACGGTGGTGACGCCGGTCGAAGACGGCAGCGACTGCGCGATCGCGACGCGTGCGGACCCTGCGCTGCTAAAGGCCCTGGCGCGTGCGTTCCGGTACCAGCGGCTACTGGATCGAGGGCGCTACGCCTCGATCAGCGAGATGGCGGCCGCGGAGCGGATCGAGCGCGCCTACCTCGGGACGCTGCTACGACTGACGCTCCTGGCGCCGGAGATCGTGCAGGCGATTGTGGATGGGTGCCATCCGGAAGGGATGGCGCTGCCGGCGTTGATGAAGCTGATTCCGGTTGAGTGGGAAAGTCAGCGCCGCCTCGACGTCCCGCCAGGGCGGGCCCGCGGCCTCCCCAGGTCCGGGTGCGAGCTTGGTTGACGGCGGCTGCGGGGTCGGGCGGGATTGGGGGTGCCGGGACCGCGTGGCCGCCGGGCCCTCATCCTCGGGTCTCGCCCGGCCGGGAGGTTGGCAGATGTCGGACATCCACGATGGCCCCGGTGGCGCGCCTCCACCGGCGGGGCCGTACCGCCATGCAGCGGAGCGGGCGCTACGCCTGGCGACCGCCTACCAGGCGTCCCGCGCTCTGCACGTCGCGCTCCGGCTGGACCTCCCGGACCTGCTGGCCGACGGCCCGCTCGCGGCCGAGGACCTCGCCCGGCACGCGGGCGCGCACGCGCCGTCGCTGCGGCGCTTGCTGCGCGCCGTCGCTGCCTACGGCGTCTTCTCCGAGGCCGCCGACGGCCGGTTTGCCCTCGGACCGCTCGGCGCCGCCCTGCTGACCGGCGCGCCCGGCTCGGTGCGCGACCTGGCGCTGATGTGGGGCGACGAGGACTATTGGGTCACCTGGGGGGAGCTGGAGCGGTGCGTGCGCAGCGGGCGGACCGCGGCGGACCTGCTCTTCGGGGCCGAGGACGCGTTCCAGCGCTACTCCGCCGACGCGCGCTTCGGGGCGGTGTTTAACGCCGGCATGACCGCGCTCTCGGCCACCGTCGCCGGGGCCGTCGTGGCAGCCTACGACTTCCCAGCCGACGGCATCGTTGTCGATGTCGGAGGCGGCAGGGGGCGGCTGATCGCGGACATCCTCCGGGCGCGGCCGGGCCTGCGCGGCGTGCTGATGGACTTGCCGAAGGTGGTCGAGGGCGCGCCGCGGCTGCTCGCGGAGGCGGGCGTGGCCGACCGCTGCGAAGTGGTGGGCGGGGACATGTTCGCCGGGGTGCCGGAGGGCGGGGACCTCTACGTCCTGTCGCGCGTGATCGACAGCTTCGACGAGGCGCGGGCGGTCTCCGTGCTGGCGAATTGCCGCCGCGCGATGGAAGGCGGCGGGCGCGGGCGGCGCCTGCTGCTGGTCGAGCCGGTGCTGCCCGACCGGATCGAGGCCACCGCGTCGCCGACGGTCCAGGAGGACATGCTCATGGACCTCACCATGCTTGTGCGCACCGGGGGATGCGAGCGCACGGAGGCAGAGTACCGCGGCTTCCTCACCGCCGCGGGCCTGCGGCTCGACCGGGTCATCCCGACCGGGTCGGCGGTGAGCCTGGTCGAGGCCACGCCCGCCTGAGCTTCCGGCCGGCCCGCCCCGATTACCCGAAAGGCTGCCGGGCAGTGGTTTGAAAGCGCACCCTAGCATCCCTGCTACGGGCCAACCTGGCGGTAGTACCGACTGAGGAATGTAAGCAACGATTTCTAGTGGTCCGACTTCGATCTGAATCGGGGCGTTCAATCCCTGGTTGCGGCAGTTCTGGCAGGCAAAGAGGCGCACAGCCGCGGTTCCGGTATCGGTGCGCCCCTGCAACCCCGCGATCGCGCCCAGGTTTCAGGACCTCAGAGCAGGGGCGCCGCGCGATCCCGAGGGCGAATTCGTGTCGACTGTCGGATAATCCCACCTGTAGCCAGGGCGTTCGGCCTTGAACCCCGGAGGTACGAACCATGGCCAATGCTACCGACGTTCTGCTCCACGCGCTCCGCGCGCGGCAGGGTAGCTGACCGTGGACGTCATCTCGAACGGCGGCCGCACGCCAGCACGAAGCGAGCGCGGTGCCGAGGTCGCCTTCCTCCGCCGGACGCTCATCGTGACAGCTGTGGTCGTGCTGGTGGTGCTGCTTTGGTGGGCTCGAGAGGCCTTTCTGCTGGCCTTCGGTGGTGTGGTCGTCGCCGTCGCACTGATCGCCGCGGCAGAGCCCTGCAAGCGCTACCTCGGGCTCGGCCACCGGGCGGCGGTCGCCACCGCCGGAGGATGCATTTTCGCAGCGTTGATTCTCATGGGAATCCTGATCGGCGGGCAGATGCAGGTCCAGGTCTCGAGGCTTGGAGAGGCCCTGCCGCACGCGGTTCAGGCGTTCGAAGGCCGGTTTGGGGTTTAATTGCCCGAAGCCGTTCGGAACGCGACCGGCGCCGCACCGGAGGGACGGCAGGCAGGCGGGAGCCAGCCGTCCCCCTCCGCTGGCGACAATGGAGGCGGGCTGGATACTGCAGCAGTGGGCAGCATCCTGCGGCCCGTCGCGAACTTCGGCGTGATTGTCGTCGACCTGCTGACATCGCTGGTGCTTCCCGTCGTGGTCGGCGCGTTCCTGGCAGCCGATCCCGGTCTCTATCGCCGCGGGCTCGTCAAGCTGTTCCCGAAGGCGCAGCATGACCGTATCGACGACGCCCTGCTGGCTAGCGGCCACGCGCTCCGAGCCTGGCTACTGGCGACGCTGCTGGCAATGGCGATCGTCGGGACGCTTGCCGGTCTCGGATCCTGGGCGCTCGGACTACCGGCGCCGCTCGCCATCGGCCTCTTCGCCGGCCTCACTGAGTTCGTCCCGGTGATCGGGCCGATCGCTGGAGCTGTGCCGGCACTGCTGCTGTCACTCGGCCTTGGCGGCTACGCCTTCCTCTGGACGCTCCTCCTGTTCGTGGCGATCCAGCAGATCGAGAGCAACGTCATTATGCCGGTCGTCCAAAAGCGCATGGTGCATCTGCCGCCCGCGCTAACGTTGGTCTCGGTTGTGGCATTTGGCTCAATATTCGGCCTGCCAGGCGCCGTGCTTTCCGCGCCCCTGACGGTGGTCGCCTTCGTGCTCGTCAAGAAGCTCTATGTGCGCGAGACGCTCGGCGAGAAGACTGACGTGCCCGGCGAGGAGGAGATCGCCTGACAGGCCGAGCGTAACGGAGCGCCCACGGCAGAAGATCACTAATCCCTTCACCGGCATCGGGCGAAGACGCGGTCTAGGGCCCGCTAGCACCTGAGCCAGTCGCCCTGACAGCGAGGCGGAGCGCGCCGAGGACCGATGCAGCCGTCGTCTTCATAGCGGGCGGCGACGGCGCCGCTCCTTCCCTCACATGTGAGGCTGGCAGACCGGCCGCTTGTGCCACCGTCTTTGCGGCGCTGGACAACCCGAGGAGGCGCGCATGCGTGTGCTGCGGCAGGTCCTGGGTAAGTTCCCGAGCGGATCGCGGAGCCGGGTCCGCAACTTCGTCGCCAACCCCACGCTCGGGACCGAGCGCTCCGACATCCACGAGAACGTCCTCGGTCCCGGAGCCGTGGTTCCGTGGCACCTCCACGCGGCGGAGGAGGTCATCCTCGTGCTGGAAGGGAAGGGCGAGTGCCTAACTGAGCAAGGGGCCGAGCCCTACCGCGCGGGAGACGTGCTCCTCCTGCCGGCCCGCGTGAAGCACTCGCTGCGCAACACGGGCGAGGCACCGCTCCGGCAGATCTGCTTCTTCCCCGACGACCCCCGCACCGAACGCCTAGAGCCCGAGCAGGAGGGCCAAACCGTCGAGACCTACAACGCGGCGGATACCTTCGAGGCCGAAGGGACCTCACGCGCCGTCCTGCCGGCGGTCCGGTAGGCACGGCTGCCCGCCCCGGCATCTGCGGCAGTGCTACCTGCGGCTAGCTTAGGAGCCAACAGGCCGGCCCTAGGCGCCGCGCCAGCAACAGGATCAGGACGCGAAGCACGCGTGCCCCGCGCCCCGGTCCTTGATCCAACGTCCCGCCGGAGGAATGTGAGAGCGGGATTGGCGAAGGCATGCCGCCGCATCCGTCCTCGGCGCCTCTGCCTCGCCGCCCCTGCCGATCGAGCGCCGGCACCGCGGGGAAAGTAGGGTGTTGGATGTCGGGTATGCCCTGCCTTGCTTTGTCTTTGCTTGCTAGGCTCGATCCGTCTCTGGACGGTCCGGACCGCCGATGCGCTGGCACTTCGCCGAGTTCTGCCTCGACACTGACCGGCGCGAGCTGCGCCGGCAGGGCGAGCCGGTGCGGATCGAGCCGCAGGCCTTCGACCTGCTGGAATACCTCGTCCTCCACCGCGACCGGCTGGTCACGCGCGACGACCTGATCGAGGGCGTGTGGGGCGGGCGCATCGTGTCGGAATCCGCGCTTGCGACCTGCATCAACGCCGCGCGCGTGGCCATCGGCGACAGCGGCGAGCGCCAGGCGCTGATCCGCACCATTCCGCGCAAGGGCCTGCGCTTCGTCGGCGAGGCGAGGGAGGAAGCGGCCGCAAGGCCCGCGCCGCCCGAGGACGGGCCGCTGTCGCTGCCGGACAGGCCGTCCATCGCCGTGCTGCCCTTCAGGAACCTGAGCGGCGACCCGTCGAAGGACCATTTCGTCGACGGCATCGTAGAGGGGATCATCACCGGCCTCTGCCGCATGCGCTGGCTCTTTGTCATCGCGCGAAACTCCAGCTTTGTCTACCGCGGCCGCGCGGTGGATGCGAAGCAGGTCGGGCGCGAGCTCGGCGTGCGGTACCTGCTGGAAGGCAGCGCGCAGATCGCGTCCCATCGGGTGCGCGTGCACTCCCAGCTGGTCGATGCCATGACGGGCGCGCTCATCTCCGCCGATCGCTTCGAAGGCTCGCTGGAGGACATCTTCGGCCTGCAGGACGAGGTGGCGGCCGCTGTCGTCGGCGCCGTTACTCCTAAGCTCGAAGAAGTCGAGATCGAGCGCGCCTCGCGCAAGCCGACCGACAGCTTGGACGCCTACGAAACCTACCTCCGCGGCGCGGCGGCGATCCATGTCTGGACCCGCGAATCCCAGGAGCACGCCCTGCAGCTGTTCCAGCGCGCGATCGCGATTGATCCGGGCTTCGCCGCGGCTTACGGCATGGCGGCGCGCTGCTACGGATTCCTCGCCGCCAATGGCTGGATGGCGGATCGCGATCGCAGCGTGCCGGAATGCCTGCGCCTCGCGCGCCGCGCCGTCGAGCTTGGCAAGGACGATGCGCAGGCGCTGAGCGCAGCCGGCTTCGCGATCGCGCGCGTGGGCGACGACCTCGAGACCGGCGCCGACCTGCTGGAGCAGGCGCTGGCCTTCAACCCCAACCACGGCAACGCCTGGATGTGGAGCGGCTGGATCCGGGTCTGGCGCGCCGAGCCGGATGAGGCGATCAGCTGCTTCCTGCGAGCCATGCGGCTCAGCCCCGTCGATCCCGAGATCTTCGTAGTGCAGGCCGGCATCGCCTCGGCGCACCTCATTGCCGATCGCTACGATGACGCGCGGGTCTGGGCCGAACGCGCGCTGCGGGCGCAGCCGACCTACGGGCCGGGTCTGCGCGTCGCCGCGGCCAGCCTCGCCCTGACCGGCCGAATCGGCGCGGCAGGTCAGGTGATGGCGACAATTCGCGCAATCGATCCAGCGCTCTGCCTCGCCAACCTGCACGACCGCGCAAACTGGAGCCCGGATGGCCTGGCGCGGATGATCAACGGCCTCCGTCTCGCCGGGCTGCCGGAGTAGCGCACGCCGGGCCTTCGCGAATGTCCTTGAGGGAGGCACGCCATGGTGGATTGGGACGACCTGGCCGACAGCTTCGCCGGGGCCGGATTGCTAGACGAACCCGCGGCGCAGCGTGCTCTCTGCACGCGACGCAGGTCATCAGCCCACGCCGCTCGCGCGCCGGTTCGACCAGGTATCCGCAGCGCAGGCAGTTCGCGCCGTCGTCGTTCGCATCAAACGGATCGGCAACGCGCCGCGTCGTCGCCTCGGGCTTACGACGTATGCTCTTCGCCCGCGGCTGCGCGGCGGCGTGAGCAGCGTCGGCACGAGGAGCGGGCGAGGGCTCCGCGCCAGGATCCGGCGCCATCGCCACGGCCGGCTGCTGGATGTGCGAGGGTGCCTGCCGGATGCGACGACTACCGAGGAGACCTGGCGCCGGGTGCCCAGCGGGCCGATGTTCTGCTGACGTTCGGCACGATTTTACGCCGGTCGCTTGCCATGCAGTCTGGAGCGGCCACGGTCGAAGACGGGTGCTGCAATCAGCCCGATGGGCGATACGCCAGAGCGCGGAGGCGCGGGCCTAGGGCAGCAGCGGTAATCGCTAGCAGCGCGGCGACAGACAGCATCGGCAGCGTCCAGTCGCCAGTTTGTGCAATGACTACGGCGGACGCGGCCGGTCCGACTGCAAAGCCAGAGTAGCCGACTAGACTTGTGCCTGCGGTGGCCTCTGCCACCCGCTCCGAAGGAGCAACTCGCGCAAGCTCCGCCAGCGCTATGCCCTGCCAACTCGTTGCTGTCGCGCCAGCCAGTGTGGCGGCGAGCACAAACGCGACCAAGGGCGATTCTGCCGGAACCAGCGCGAGAAGCGCGAGCGAGGCCGCCGCCACATAGGCTTGAACAATCAAGTTCCGCGTGGCCCCGCCGGTTCGGTCGCCGAGCCAGCCGAGACCGACCCGTGCCGCCACCCCGCCAGCCTGCATTGCGGCTGCGGCTAACCCGGCCTGCTGAAGCGTTAGCCCACGCGCCTCGACCAGGAAGGTGACGAGTAGCGCCCAAAGGCAGCCATTTGCGACGGCAAAGACGAAGCAGAGTGCCGTTAACGGGATTAGCAGTGGGTGGAGCAGCAGCGCGGCGAACGGCAGTACTAGGTTCGCAGGCGCCAACAGCGCGCGAGGACTCACCGCACGCGACCGGTCGCGCTCCAAATCAAGTGTCGCCTGCATCGGCTGGACGACGAGCGCCGCACCGAGCAGAGCAACCGTTACAAACAGCAGCGCCGCCGGCCAGCCGCCAAACAGCGCAAGCGGCGGCAGTATGACGCCAGCTATCATGCCTCCTAACGGGGCGCCGGCCTGCTTTACCGAGAAGATCAGCGTCCGATGAGCCGCTGGCACCGTCGCAGCGAGGATCCTGCTGCCGGCTGGAATAGACGGTGCATTGCCGAGACCCACTAGCAGCGCCGCGATTAGCAGCGCCATGGGCGAACCGGCGGCTGCTGCCAGAAGGCCAAGCGCGGCGAGGCCAGCGCCGATCTGCAGCGTGCGCACGGGACCAAGCCGGGCCAAAATCGGCATACCTAAAGCCATGAACAGCACCGAACCAATCATGGCCAGACCATAGAGGCGCCCGATCGCTTCGGGCGGCACGCCTGCATCACGCGTTACCAGCGGCGCCAGGACGGGCAGCGCTTGCGTCGCGAACACGGCGACGACCTGCATCAGGAGCGTGGCGCTGAGCGCTGCAACCCAGCCGGACCTGGCCGCATTATCGGTTCGCCTCGCCCCGCGGCCGCGTTCCGCCGGCATGCCTTGACCTCAACCGCCTAACCGCAATCAAGCTAAACCAGATCGGCTGCGACGGTGTGCCGATCTGTGGTCGCAAGCTACAGCTGGCTGAAAAAATGGGCTGGCCCGCAACCGGCCGTTGCTCACTCCGCACGATCGCAGGAGGAGTGTATAGTGGGGCGACGCAAGTTGTGCCGCCGGCTGGGCCGCGGTGTCGCCCGCGTCGCGCCCCTTCAGATCCTGCCGCAGCGTGCTACCGACATCCGGCACAGGTCATGAGCCCGCGCCGCTCGCGCGCCGGCTTGATGAGGTACCCGCAGCGATAGCAGTTCGCTCCCTCATCGGTCGGGTCGAACGGGTCAGCCGCGCGTCGGGGCTTCACGCTTGCGCCGCGTGCGCTTCGCCGGTGGCGGCACGGGAGCTGCGAGGGCGCCTGCCGGATGCGGCGACCACCGAGGGCGCGCCATTTCTGAGGGGGCAGGAAGAATGGCAGCCCTACTTTGGGTAAGCGGAACCACTGGGTGCATCGCCTACTCTCGTGCCAGTAAAGCTGGTCTCCACACCCAGTGCGCCGGCACGGTCGGCATGGATCGCGGCGTAGGCTTCCGCAATTGCATCGGGATCGAAGGCGCTGCCAGGGGCGACCATGCCCATAATCGTGACGGTGCCAACGCGAATGCCGCGAGGGCCAAGTTCCTCCGCTAGCGAGAAGGCCAGATTCCGAAGCGCTGCCTTGGCAACCCCGACCGAGGCCACTGCGGCTTTCGGCCGCAACGCGAAGCCGCCACCGGTGAAAAGTATGCTACCTCAGCCGCCCGCCTCCATGGCTGGTACGACGGCCTGCACGGCTGCCAGTGGGCCGGCGACCGATACTGCGAGGTCGGCCATCAGCCGCGCTGGCGGCAACGCGAGTGGCGTGACGCGCGTGATCGCCACGGGGTTCCAGGCCAGCACGCGCACCGGACCGATCCCGCGTAGGGTCGCGGCGACGGCCTCGAGATCGGCGGCATCGAGTGCCTGACCGGTGGCCTCAAAGCCTTCGGAGCGCAAGGCCTCCGCTTCCGCTTCTGCCCGACCACGCGCGAAGACGGCCAAGCGGTATCCTTCTCGAGCGAAGCGACGGGCGATGGCACGACCGATGCCGGGGCCCGCGCCTACGACAGCAAGGAGGGGTCTATCAGACACGCTCTTCCTCCCATTCGTTGGCGGGACGGGCGCCGTGTTAATCGCCGCGTCCACGTTCCGGACATCGCTGTTACCACGCGATCGGCGCAGAGAGACAGCACGGTGAACGGCAAGATGGCGCGCTGTGCGGCAAGGCTGCCGGGGACCTCATCGGTCCGTGCCAGAGCGCCCTTCCCAGCCGACACCTCTTCTGGCGGAGAAGACGCGCGACGGAAATCAGAGGGCTTTGGTATTCCATGCGAGATACGAACGCCCACCGTACCGTGCTACCCACAATCGGCGCAGGTCATCAGCCGCGCCGCTCGCGCGCCGGTTCAACGACGTAACCACAGCGCAGGCAGTTCGCGCCGTCGTCGTTCGCATCAAACGGATCGGCGACGCGCCTCGCCGGTGCGATGGGCGCCTGCTTGCGGGGGCGCCCGCGGCCGCGGCGGGCTGGTGTGACGGGCTCCGGGTCAGGAACGGCAGGCGCGGCTTCAGCCGCCGGTACCGACGGTGACCTCGGCGGCATCACGTGGAAGGTCGGCGCGACCGGTGCGGCGACGGCGGGCTTCGGCGCGTCGGGGAACGTGGGCGGCGCGTCGCGCGCGGGGAAGCCATCGTCCCAGGACGCCGCGCGAACCCCGAAGGAGGACGGCCTAGCCTGTTCAGGGGCGCGGCTGGGGGCGCCGGATCGGACATGCACAACCTCGACGGTCCTGCTGCCCTGAGTGCCATGGGCGCCGCGCTTGGGAATGCTGCGTTGCTCGTGGCGCTCGCCGGTGGGAGACTTGTCGTCGCGAAAGCGGGCGAAGACGCGGTCGATCTCGGACATGGATCTCCAGATGATCAGTCGTCTGCGCCTCGGCAAGCGGTTCGCCACTCGGCTTGGGGGCGAGAGAGAGTTCGTGCGGCGTGACTGCCCGAGCAGTCAGAAGCCCGAATGGCGCGACTAGGGTCCGCCAAAAACGATTCACGATCAACGACTTAAGCTTGAGGGTAAAATCGGCCAACCCTCAAGGTTCGGAGACTCTCTGCTCTCTCCGGCCCGAACTTGACGGTGGTTGCGACCTCGAACCATCAAGGTCTACGCGCAAACCTCGGCCAAACCTGGGCTTCAGCGCTGTGCGCCGTCGAAGAGAGACCGGTTGTGAGAAGGCCGACTGGAGCAGGGAAGGGGATTCGAGCGCTCGACCCCAAGCTGGCGGGACTCGACATGAGGCGGAGCAGTTCGGTCCGGTACACAGCCTGACCGGCACCTGCCGGTGGCTGCGCGCCCCGATTTGAACCTATGGCCTGATCATTGCGCTCTGCGAGACACCGCGGCGTTGCCAAGCCTGGCAACTGCATCGGGTGGCTGCCTGGTTCTCCCTTGCTGTCCCTTCCCGCCGCTTCGCCAACGCGTTACCGCTACGGGTGATGAACGGTGCGAACGCGGCAGGGCTGCGCGCACGCCGGTCGCGGGGCAGCGGGCGTGTGCGGATCGAGGATGTAGCGGAGGCGGCCGGCGTTTCGGCGCAGACCGTCTCCCGGGTGCTGCGCGAACCCGCTCGCGTGGGCGTGGAGGCGCGCGCCCGCGTCCACGCCGCGATCGCGCGCATCGGCTATGTGCCCGATCTCGTGGCCGGCGCGCTTGCCTCCAACCGCAGCCGCGTGGTCGCCATCGTGGTGCCGACGCTGGCGAACGCGCTGCATGCCGGCTCGGTGGAGGGCCTGTCGGATGCGGTGGGGCCAGCCGGCTACCAGGTGCTGGTCGGCACCACGGGATACGACCGCGGACGAGAGCGCGAGGTCGTCCGTGCCTTCCTCGGCCGTCGCGTGGATGGTCTCGCGTTAGCAGGCGGCCTGCTCGACGAGAAGGCGGATTCCCTGCTGCGCGCAGCGCGCATTCCCGTCGTCCAGCTCTGGGAACTGCCCGACAATCCCGTGGACCTGGCCGTCGGAGTGGATGGGATGGCCGTGGGAGCAAGCGTGGCGCGGCATCTCGTGGGTCGCGGGCATCGCCGGCTGGCGGTGATCGGCCATGCCGCTGCCTCCGACACGCGCTCGGCCGCCCGGGCCCGCGGCTTCCTGGACACGATCGCGGTCCTCGGTCTGCCGACGCCACGACTTCTGGAATCGGCACGCCCCTGGGCGATGCAGGACGCGGCAGGGCTGCTGGGACCGCTGCTGGCCGGCAAGCAGCCGCCGAGCGCCGTATTCTGCACCGGCGACCAGATCGCGATCGGCCTGCTGCTTGGCGCCCGCCGGGCCGGAATCGCGGTGCCGGAACGATTGGCGATCGCTGGCGTCGGCGACAGCGACCTGGCAGCGCTCCTCACCCCGTCGCTCACAACCGTCGGGATCCCGCGCTACCGCATGGGCCTCGAGGCCGGGCGGATGCTGCTGCGGCGCATCGCCGGGGAGGACGTCACGCCGCCCTGCCTGGATCTCGGCTTCGAGCTGATCGTGCGGGAATCCACGTGATCCCGCCTTCGGCGTTGACCGGCAATGCGGCACGCGCCTAGCGTGTTAGCGCTAACGCGCCGGCAAAGGCGCGGCAAGGAGGAGGCAGCGCCCATGACCCCCGATGCACGCATCTCTGCGCCACCGCGCCGAAGCCGGCGGCCCCATGTGCTGGCGGCGGCGCTGCTGGCGACACCGCTCGCCGCCGCACCCACGCTTGCCCAGGACCTGCCGCCGGTGCCGCGCAACCGGACCCTGATCACGCAGGGCTGGGACCTCTACAACCAGGTGCCCTCGCCGCAGAACCTCTCGCCCTACAACGGCGTGCTGCTGCACCAGCGCAACGTGCTGCACTACACCGTCAACGAGGCGCTGTTCTACACGAACCACATCACGAACGAGCTGATCCCCTGGCAGGCCGAGCGCCTGCAGGTCAGCCCAGATTTCCGCGAGTTCACCATCACGCTGCGCGACGGCGTGCGCTGGTCCGACGGCCAGCCCCTGACGGCAGAGGACGTGGTCTTCACCTTCGACACGCTGAAGGCGAATGCGCCGGGCATGGTGATGTCGGCGCCGATCCGCGAATGGGTGGAAAGCGCCGTCGCGGTCGATCCGCGCACCGTGCGCATCCGCCTGACGAAGCCGGGGCCGCGCTGGGCGCAGGACACGCTGGCGACCGGCCAGACCACGCGCTTCATCGTGCTGCCGAAGCATATCTGGCAGGGCCGCGACGTCCGCGAATTCGGATTCCTCGACATCGCGCAGGGATGGCCTGTCGGCACCGGCCCCTATCGCGTCGTGCGGTCGGACGCCAACGGCATCGTCTTCGACCGGCGCGACCGGTGGTGGGCGGTGGATGCCGGCCTGGTGCGGGAGATGCCGGCGCCGTTGCGCGCGATCTACCGGCCTTCGACCGTCGAGGCGCTGCCGCAGCTCTTCGCAGCCGGCGAGATCGACATGGGCCGCGCGCTGACCGTCGGCAACTTGGAAGCCGCGCGCGCGCGCAACCCGCGCATCCAGTCCTGGAACACGCAGGGGCCGGTTTGGGGCATCACCGCGGGCTGCACGCATCGGCTCGCCTTCAACAACCAGGCCGCACCCTTCGACAGGGCGCCGGTGCGCCAGGGCATCGCTGCGGTCGTGGACCGCGCGCAGATCGCCGAGCTCGCCTGGGAAGGCTCCGCGCCGGAGGCGCGCGCGCCCTTCGCGAGCTTCCCCGGCGTGCAGGCCTATGTCCGCCAGATCGAGCCGATGATCCGCGAGGCGACCGGCAGCCCCGACCGCGCGCGCGCCGATCGGCTGTTCCAGGAGGCGGGGATGAGCCGCGGCCCCGACAATCGCTGGCGCCTGCCGGACGGCCAGCCCTGGCAGGTCTCCATCATCGCGCAGCAGGGTGATCCGATCGCGCCGGTGCTCGCGCGACAGATGCAGCAGGCCGGCATCGACACGGTGTTCCGGCCGTTGCAGGACACGCCCTATTTCGACGCGCTCGCCGGCGGCACTTACGGTGCGGCGGTCTTCGTCCATTGCGGCAGCCTCTACGATCCCTGGCAGACGCTCGAGCATTTCCATAGCAAGTACGCGCCGCCCGCTGGGCAGCGCGCGGGCAACCTTCGCGCCATCACGCGCTACGCGAATCCGGAACTGGATCGCATCCTCGACCGCATGGAGGCGAGCGCGCCCTCTGCCACCGATCCCGCGTATATGGAGATGGTGCGCGACGCCACGCGGATCGTGCTGCGCGACGTGCCGCAGGTCACGCTGACCGAGGAGGTGCACCCCATCACCTTCAACACGCAATACTGGACCGGATGGCCGAGCGCGGCCGATCCCTATGTCGCACCCTTCGTGCCGTGGGAGGGCTTCGCGCTGATCGTCCACCGGCTGCGCCCGCGCCAGTGAGCGTCACCGTCGAGAAGGTCCAGGCCTTCGCGATCCGCTCCGACCTGGTGGGGGGGGCGCCGCGTACGGCGGCGCGCCGACCGGCCTGGACGGCCGACGCCGAGGTCGCGGGCCCGATGTCGCGCCATCCCCGCTACAAGAAGCTGCGCGCGGCCTGGCGGCCGACCTGGCCCGCGGTGGGCTGCCTGGTCACCGCGAGCGACGGTAGCTGGGGCTTCGGCGTCAGCCGCTACGGCGCGCCGGTGATCGAGACCATCAACGGCCATCTCGGCCCTCTGCTGGTGGACGAGCCCGCCATGGCCACCGAGAAGCTGTGGGACATGATGGTCCGCATGGCGTCTCCGTATGGCGCGCCGGGCCTCGGCGCCTATGCGATCAGCGCGATCGACCTCGCGCTTTGGGACCTCAAGGGCAAGCTCCTCAGCCGGCCGGTCTACGAGATCATCGGCGGCCCGTCCCGTCCGCATATCGAGTGTTACGCCACCGGCGGCGACACCGACTGGCACATGGAGCTCGGCTTCCGCGCGACGAAGTATCCCTGCCCGCACGGCCCTGCCGACGGCATCGCCGGGCTCGAGGCGAACGAGGCCGCGGTGGCGCGGATGCGGGAGACCGCAGGCCCGCATTCCGAGATCATGCTGGATTGCTGGATGGCCTTCGACGTCGAATACGCCGTGCGCCTGGCCGATCGCCTGCGCCCCTATCGCCTCCGCTGGATCGAGGACTGCCTGATGCCGGAGGACATGGAGGGCCTGGCGAGCTTGCGCGCCCGCCTGCCCTGGACGGGGCTGGCGTTCGGCGAGCACTGGTACATGCCGCAGCCCTTCGCGACCGCCGCGGCACGGCGGTTGGTGGACGTGCTGCAGCCCGACATCGGCTGGGTCGGCGGGCTGACGGCGTGCCTGCGCATCGCGGCGATCGCCGACGCCGCGGGGATCGAGGTCATCCCGCATGCCGGCATGAACACGCCCTATGGCCAGCATTTCGGCTTCGCCGCGCCCTGCAGCCGCTGGGGCGAGTATTTCCTGGGCTCCGCGCCCGGCATCCCGCTCGAGGAGACGCGGCTGTTTCCCGGCATGGCCGTGCCGGTCGACGCGCGGCTGGTGCCGAGCGACACGCCGGGCTTCGGCCTCGGCGCGACGCTCGACGACATCGCGGAGATGCGCGTGTGAACGATGCTGCGCGTTATCTTGTGGCGCGACTTGGCATGGCAGGACTGGTCGTTGTGCTGGCGCTGTTGATCAACTTCACCATCCCCCGCCTGATGCCGGGCGACGCGGTGGAGGCGCAGCTCGCCGCACTGTCCGCCGGCGGCGGCCAGGTCGGGGATGTCCAGGCGATCGCCGCCGAGATGCGGGCCCGCTTCGGGCTTGACCAGCCGGCCTGGCGGCAGTTCCTGGCCTGGATCGGCGGCCTCGCGCATCTCGACCTCGGCGTCTCCGTCGTCAACTTCCCTCAACGTGTCACGGACATCATCGCCGGCGCGCTGCCCTGGACGGTCGGGCTGCTGGGTGCTGCGACGATCATCTCCTTCACGCTCGGCACGCTGCTCGGCGGCGCCATGGCATGGCCGCGCACGCCCCGCTGGGTGGTCGCCCTCGCGGTGCCACTGGTGACGCTCTCGGCCGTGCCTTACTTCATCCTCGGCGTGGTGCTGCTGGCGCTGCTCGCGCTCGGGCTCGGCTGGTTTCCCGTCGCCGGCGGCTTCGCCTTCGGCGACGCGCCGACCGCCGACCTCCGCGGCATCGGGCTTCTGCTGTGGCACGCGACCCTGCCGGCGCTGTCCATCGTGCTCGCCTCCGTCGGGCTCTGGGCCGTGGGCATGCGCGGGATGGTCGTCGGCGTGCTCGGCGAGGATTACATCATGCTGGCCGAGGCCAAGGGGCTGAGCCAGCGCCGCGTCTTCCTGGCGTACGGGCTGCGAAACGCGCTGCTGCCGCAATTGACGGCGCTCGCGCTGAAGCTCGGCCAGCTCGTCTCCGGCGCGATCCTGGTCGAGGTGATCTTCGCATATCCAGGCCTGGGCTACCGGCTCTACCAGGCCATCCAGCAGAAGGACCTGTTCGTGGTGCAGGGGATCGTGCTGCTGCTCTCCGTGTCCATCGCCGTCGCGATGTTGCTGCTGGAGCTGCTGTACCCGCTGGTGGACCCGCGCGTCGCAACGGGACGGCGCGCGTGATCGGCAGGACGGGCCGCAAGGCATGATGCGGGCGATCCTGAGGGAGAGGCTGCTGCTTGCGGGGCTGCTGCTGCTGGCGCTGCTCGCACTGGCCGGTGTGCTGGCGCCCTGGCTGGTGGACACCTCGCTCGCCGAGATCGGCAGCGCGCGGCCGCGCCGGCCGCCGGGCGGGGCGCATCTGCTCGGCACCGACACGCAGGGGCGCGACGTGCTGGCCGCGCTGCTGCTGGCGCTGCCGCAGACGTTGTGGATAGGGCTGATGGCGGGGCTGATTGGGCTCGGCGTGGGTTGTGCGCTGGGGCTGCTCGCCGGCTGGTTCCGCGGCGCGACGGATGCGGTGATCCGCACGCTGGCCGATGTCGCGATGACCATTCCCGCCATCGCGGTGCTCGTGCTGATCGCGGTGAACGTGCGCAGCATGACGGTCGGGCTGATGGCGCTGACGGTCGCGGGCCTGGCCTGGATGGTTCCGGCGCGGGCGGTGCGGGCGCAGGTGCTGTCGCTTCGCGAGCGGCCCTGGGTGGACATCGCGCGGCTGAACGGCGTCGGGCCGCTGCGGCTGATCCTGACAGAGATCCTACCGAATCTGGTGCCCTACCTCGCGGCATCCTTCGCGGCGGCGGTCTCCGGCGCGATGCTGGCGACAGTGGGGCTGGAGGCCCTGGGTCTCGGGCCGCAGAACGAGCTCACGCTCGGGATGATGTTCTACTGGGCGCAGTATGGCGGCGCCGTGCTTCGCGGGATGTGGTGGTGGTGGGTGCCGCCGGTCGTCGCACTCGCGCTGATCTTCCTGTCGCTGCTCGCGATCTCGGCCGGGCTCGACAGGCTGGCCAATGCGCGGCTAAGGGTCGCACCGTGAAGCCCGTTCTGTCGGTGCGCGACGTCGAGGTCGCCTTCGCCACCTCGCAGGGCAGGGCGCGCGCCGTCGCGGGCGTGTCCTTCGATCTCGCGCCGGGCGAAAGGTTGGGCCTGGTCGGCGAGAGCGGGTCGGGCAAGACTACCACGGCGCTCGCGCTCATGCGGCTGATCCGCCCGCCCGGCCGTATCGAGGCCGGCACAATTCTGCTGGACGGCCAGGACATGCTGGCGGCTGACGAACGTGCGCTGCGCCGCCTGCGCGGGGCGCGCATCGCGCTGGTGCCGCAGGGCGCAATGAACGCACTCAACCCCGTGCTCGACATCGCCACGCAGTTCGACGACCTGCTGGACGCGCATGGCGAGCCTCGCGGCCGCGCGGTCCGACGCGCGCGGATCGCCGCGCTGCTGGCGTCCGTCAGGCTTGCGCCGGAGGTGATGGCGCGCTTCCCGCATGAGCTGTCGGGCGGCATGCGCCAGCGCGTCTGCATCGCGCTCGCCATCGCGCTGCGGCCGGCGGTGATCGTGGCGGACGAGCCGACCTCGGCGCTCGACGTCATCGTGCAGAAGCAGGTGCTGGCGACGCTGGCGCGCGTGCAGCGGGAGATCGGCGCGGCGCTCGTCGTCGTCGGCCACGACATGGGCCTGATGGCGGGCTTCGCGCACCGCATCGCGGTCATGTATGCCGGCCGCCTGGTCGAGGAAGGCCCGATCGCCGAGGTCTTCGCCCGACCGCGCCACCCCTATACGCGCGCGCTGATCGAGAGCCTGCCGCGCTTCGGCCCGCGCGGCGTCTTCAAGGGGCTGCCGGGCATGGCGCCCTCGCTGCTCGCGCCGCCGCCGGGCTGTTCCTTCCACCCGCGCTGCCCGCTTGCCATGCCGCGCTGCGCAACGGAGGCGCCGGCCGAGACGCATCACGGCGCGCATCTCGCGAGCTGCCACCTAACGGCCGAGGAAGCCGCGCATGCCGCTTGAGCTCCGCGATACCGAAGTGACCTTCGGCGGCGGGCTGTTCGGCCGCAGCCACACGGCGGCGCTGGCCGGCGTCTCGCTGGCGCTCGCCACAGACCGCGCCGAAACGCTGGCGATCGTCGGCGAGAGCGGCAGCGGCAAGACCACGCTGACGCGCTTGCTGCTGGGCTTGCTGCGCCCGACCGCGGGCCGCGTGCTTTGGCAGGGGCAGGATGTGCATTCGCTGCGCGGCGCCGCTTTTGCAGCCTACCGCCGCGCGGTGCAGGCGGTCTTCCAGGATCCCTTCGGCGCCTACAACCCGGTCTATCGCGTGGACCGCATGCTGCTGCTGCCGGCGCGCCGCTTCGGGCTCACCTCGAGCGACGATGAGGCGCGCGCGCTGGCGGCGCGGGCGCTGGAAGCTGTCGGCCTGCGGCCGGCCGAGACGCTCGGGCGGTATCCGCACCAGCTCTCAGGTGGGCAGCGGCAGCGGCTCATGGTGGCGCGTGCGATGATGCTCAAGCCCCGCGTCATCGTGGCGGATGAGCCGGTCTCGATGGTGGACGCGTCCCTACGCGGGACCATCCTCGGCGCGCTGCACAGGCTGCGGCAGGAGGGCGGCGTGTCGCTGGTCTATGTCACGCACGACCTGACCACGGCCTGGCAGCTCGCCGACCGCGTGATGGTGATGCGCGGCGGCCGTGTCGTGGAGGAGGGCGATGTGGAGCACGTGATCGGCAGCCCTCGGCACCCCTACACGCGCGCGCTGCTCGACGCCGTGCCGCCTTCAATGCCCGATCCCGGCTGGCTGGAGCGGGAGGACGCCGCATGATCCTCGACGCGCATTGCCATGCCTGGGCGCGCTGGCCCTACGACCCGCCCGTGCCGGATCCCGGCAAGGGCAACGTGGCCAGCCTGCTGTGGGAGATGGGCCGCGCCGGCGTCGCGCGCGCCGTCGTCATCTGCGCCGCGATCGGCGCCAATCCCCAGAACTTCCTGGACGTCGTTGCCGCGATCGAGGGGGCGGGCGGCCGCCTGGTGCCCTTCGCAGATTTCGACTGTCGATGGCACCCAACCCATCACACGCCCGGCGCACCGGCGCGGCTGCGCGCGCTGCTCGACGGCGCGCCGGGCCTGAAGGGCGTCACGCATTACATGGTCGAGGATGCTGTTGCATCCTGGCTGCTATCGGACGAAGGCCAGGCCTGCCTTTCCCTACTTCAGGAACGAGGCCTGCTGCTGAGCCTTGCCGCCGGTCCGTCCCAGGCCGCGACGGTAGCCGCCGCTGCGGCGCGCGTGCCGCGGCTGCCGGTGCTGGTGCATCACCTCTTTCGCGTGCGCACCGGCGACGACGCCGAGCTCGCCGCCGTCGCGCAGGCCGCGCTTGCAGCGCCGAACCTGGTGCTGAAGCTGAGCGGCCATGGCTATGCCGAGGAGGATGGCTGGGACTTCCCGCTGCCGCGCGTGCAGTTACTGGTGCGCGGGCTGGCCGACGCCTTCGGGCCGGATCGGCTGGTCTGGGGCTCGGACTGGCCGGTCTCGACGCGCTACATGACCTATCGCCAGGCGCTGGAGATCGTGCGCCGCCACGCGCCGGGCTGCTCGCCGGCGGAGCGCGATGCGATCCTCGGCGGCACGATGCAGCGATTGCTGGAGGGCGGGCGATGACGCGCGTCGCGGTCATCGGCGCGGGCTGGTGGGCAGCCGCGCACCACATCCCGAACCTCGCGGCCATTCCCGGCGTGCAGTTGGATGCCGTGTGCCGGCTCGGCGCAGCGGAACTCTCGGCGGTAAGGGACCGCTTCGGGTTCGCCTTCGCCTCCGAAAGCGTGGAGGAGGTGCTGGCGCGCCGGCCCGATGCTGTGGTCGTGTCCTCCCCGCACCCGCTGCACCATGCCCATGCGGCGGCCGCGCTGACGGCCGGCGCGCATGTGCTGGTGGAGAAGCCGATGACGCTCGACCCAGCGCAGGCCTGGGATCTCGTCGCCCGCGCACGACGCGCCGACCGGCAACTCATCGTGGGCAACGGCTATCACTGGCGGCCGGGGATCGCCGCTATCCGCGACAGGCTCGCCGCCCGCGCGATCGGGCGGCTGGAGCACGCGCTCTGCAGCTTCGTCTCCGCCACGCGCAACGTGTTCAGCGGCAACCAGGGCATGGGCCTGTGGAAGACCACGATGTTCCGCCCGCCGCCCTCTACCTGGCAGGATCCCGCGGGTGGCGGCGGCTTCGCCTGGGGGCAGATGTCGCATTCCGTCGCGCTGCTGCTGTGGCTGACGGGGCTGGAGCCAGACCGCGTGGCGGCGACGATGCTGGGCGAGCCCGTGGATCTCGCGGTCTCCGCCGCGCTGCGTTTCCGCGGCGGCGCGAACGCCGTGCTGTCCGGCGCCGCCGCCTGGCCCGAGGGCTCGCCCGCGCTGCTGCGCCTGGTCATGACCGGGGACGCGGGGACGCTCGACCTGTCGGTGGATGGACATTGCGCCCTGGTTCGTCGGCTGGACGGCACGGTTGAGGATTTGTCGCCGTCGGCAGGCGCCTGGTACTACGACACCGCCGGCCCGATCCACGCCCTGGTCGCGGCGGCCCGCGGCGATTCCAGCCTCAACCTTGCACCCGGTGAGATCGGCGCGGCGACGGTGTCCGTGCTTGCCGCGCTGCATGAATCGGCCGCTTCCGGCGGCGGCGCTGTGCCGGTGGATGACGGGACGGCGCGCAGTCCCTGACACCGGCGGGATGACCTGGATCGACGGCGGCCGCGACGCTGATGAAAGCCGAATCGGCGGCGGCGGCGCTGACGCTATCGTGCCGGAGTATGGGAAGGACTTCATCGACGTCAGAGATGGGGCTGGCGACGATGGGGTGTGGTTCGTCCAAGGACATGGCACACTGACGCGATACTCGTCGACGATTTCGATCTCATCGGCTTCGTGACTTATGGCGGTGGTGATCCGCTACCGAGAATCAATCTCGATCTGTCGATCAAGCTTATCTTCGTCACATGGGCGAACGGCATGTCCGAAACCGTGCACCGGGAAGGGATCTGGAACGCTCTGCGCTAGTGCAGCGGCATCTCGGCGCAATCGGCCTCTGCGCGATCGATGTCTGCACTGCGACGGAAGCTGTCGAGGGGGGACCGTCATGGCTGGCATCCAGGCCGGGGCAAAAACTTCGGAGGCGCCGCTGCCAAACGCGCAAGCCAGCGTGCGGCTCGACAGCATCGACCTGCTCCGGGGGCTGGCGGTGGTGGTCATGGCGCTCGATCACACCCGCGATTTCATCGGCGCGAGCGGCCAGAACCCGCGCGACATCGCTGCCCCGCGCTGTTCCTGACGCGCTGGGTCACGCACTTCTGTGCCCCGATCTTCATCTTGCTCGCTGGCATCTCGGCCTGGCTCTACGGCAGCCGTGGCCGAAGCACCGGCGAGCTCAGCCGCTTCCTACTCACCCGTGGCATCTGGATCGTCTTCATTGAATTCAGCTTGGTGCGCTTCGGCTGGAACCTGACCCTCGACCTGCACGTCTTCATAGCCCAGGTGATGTGGGCCATCAGCGCATCGATGATCGTGTTGGCAGGCCTGGTCTACTTGCCGCGCGGCGCCATCGGCGCGATCGGCGTCGTCATGATCGTTGGTCACAACATGCTGGACGGCATCCATGCTCGCGAGTTCGGCAGCGCGGGCTGGCTGTGGAACGTGCTGCACGAACCGACGGTCTTCGACCTCGGTGGCGACAGCCGGCTGCTGCTGATCTACCCGCTAATCCCGTGGCCGGGTGTGATGGCGCTCGGCTATGCGATGGGGCCGCTGTTCCGACGCGACGCAGAAACGCGACGCCGCGTCCTGCTCTGGACTGGGCTTGCGGTCACCGCCGGCTTTGTGCTGCTGCGATGGACCAACGTCTATGGCGATCCGGAACCCTGGGCGCCGCAGGCGAGTGCGCTCGGAACGCTGCTGTCCTTCCTGAACTGCGAGAAGTACCCGCCGTCCCTCGCTTACCTGACGAAGACGCTCGGACCCGCGCTGGTGATGCCATCGCTGGCGGAAGGGGCTACGGGTCGCTTGGCGGGCTTTTCGTCACCTATGGCCGCGTGCCGTTCCTGTTTTACGTTGTGCACTTGCCGCTGATCCACCTTCTTGCCGTGCTGCTCGCCCTGGCAACAGTGGGCGAAGCGGGCTGGCTGCTCCCTACTTTCGTGCCCGAAAAGCCGCATGGCTACGGCCTCGGCATAATCGGCATATACGCTACCTGGATCTTCGTCGTCCTGCTGCTCTATCCGATGTGCCGGTGGTTCGCTGCGCTGAAGCGGCGCCGACGCGACTGGTGGCTGAGCTATCTATAACGCGTCAGCTCGGCACGATCCGCCTGGTCAGCCCCCCGTCGGCCATTGCGCCGGCGAACGCCCTTCGCACGCGTGTCGGCGGCCCGTCGAGCGTGAACGGCTTTCGCAGGCGTGGCCGCGAACCCCGCTCTCCCGCCTTTTCTCTGGTTCGCCTACTCCGGCAATCGGACCGGCTTGAGCCGGCGGTGTCGTCTCTGCTCAGCCCACGCCCGGGTAAACTCGGCGCCCAGCAGGAACACCTGTGCGGAGTAGTAGACCCAGAGCAGAACGACGACGAGCGCCCCCGTGGCGCCGTACCGCTGGGCCAAGCCGCTGCCGCCGATGTACCAGCCGATGAGCGTCTTTCCAAAGGTGAAAAGGAAAGCAGTTCCAAGTGCGCCGACGGCAACATCCCGCCACTCGAGCCGGCGGTCCGGCAGAAGCTTGTAGATCGCCGCGAACAGGAGCGCCGTCAGCACAAAGGACGTGAAGAAACCCAGCGCCCTCACCAGAGCGGCCATCTCCGGGAACCGGCCGCGTGCTGATGTCTCGAGTGCGGCCATCGCCGCGCTGACCAGCAACGAGACGAGCAGCAGGAAGCCTGTGGTCGCGACAAGGCCAACGCTGAGCAACCTGGCCCGCACGAGGTAGGATATGGACGCCGCCCTCGGTTCGGCTTTCCAGATGACGTTCAGCGCCGACTGTATCTCGGCGAAAACGCCGCTTGCCGTGATCAGCAGCACGGCGACGCTGAGCAGCGCTGGAAAGCCGTCAGCGGAGCCGGCGTCCACGCCGTGAGCCATGCTCTCGACTGCTGTCGCACCCTGTTCGCCGACCAGCGCACGAAGCTGGTCGAGAACGGCGCCCCACACCGTAGCCTCCGCGAACACCGTGCTTGCGATAGCGATCGCGATGACGAGCAGCGGGGCTACGGAAAAGATCGTGTAGCAGGCAATGGCGGCACCGCGCGTCATCGCCTCATCTGCGATGAAGCCTTCGATGCTGCTCTTCAGCAGCGTCCAACTTCTGGCCAGCGGCATGGTCGTCCTGCCCAGTTGACCCTTGAGCAGAACACCGTAGCGCATTCGGCCTGAATGGGAGGCATCGTCCGTCACGCCAGAACCGCAACACCGAGCGTGGAGCGCTCGACGGCGTCGTCTCGCAAGTCAAGTAAGCATGGTGCTCACGGCCGATCGAAAACGGATCAGACGCTGCCTGAGTGTCGGCCCGGATCCACAAACGTGTTTCCTTTTTGTTCCAGATCGGGCATTCTTCGCCAATGCCCTCCAACTCCGAACGCCCCGGCGACGGGACTACAGACGGGATGCCCCTCGGGAGCGACGCCAAAGCTGTTCCTAGGCTCGAGGCGGCCATGGACGAGGTCCGCGCGATGCATCCCGCTTGGCCTGCTACCCTCGTGCGCGACGTTGCTGCACGCCTCGTCGGCATTCTGGCGGCGCCTGCTCGGAACCCGGATTCGCCTCCTGCCAAGATCTTGGCGGGCTTGGCGTCAATCGTCAGCCCCAGGGCTGCGCGGGATGCCGCTTTGCATTGTGGCAGAGGCAGCAATGACTCCTGATCTCCGACTGGCGCACACTGGCCTCACTACGACGACTGGGCAGCGCGTGGACGTCAGCATCCAGCCGGAAGGCCGGGACCATCGCGGGCGCGTGCTGCGGTGGCATGGCGGCGTGTACGACGTCGAACTCCCGGACGCGGACGCAGTGAAGCTGCTGCAGGTCCTTCTCGCTCACTACGCCGTCCCAGAGACGACACGGCCGCCGCCCGGAAGGGTCACTCGCCTGACGGTCGAGGTTGCCCTGCAAGACGCGGCGGCCGAGCCGCCGCGCAGGACCGCCGAGACTTGCCGGCTGTTCGGTCTGGCGCTGGCGCGCCTTTGCGCCGGCGAAGCCGAGGGGCTGGTTGCCGACGAGACGGGCGAGCGCCGCGTCGCGTGGCGCTTCACGGCCCCGACGAGACGGAGGGCGGCAAATCGGGCAGGGGAGCCCTGAGGTCGGACGCACTCGCCGGCGCGGCACTTCGCAGCACCCGCATTGATGCCGGAGCGCGGCGGCCGACGGGGCGCCCGTCGTGCATCCGCGTGATAGCCTCTGCCGGTCCTGCCGTCGAAACCTGGACGTCTACCTCGTCGGAATGTGCTCGCCCGTGACGGGGTGATTGGTCTCGCGATAGGCTGCGGGATCCGAAACGGCAATCGGCCTGTGACGTACCCGATTCGCAAGGTCATCCACATCGACATGGACGCGTTCTATGCGTCGGTGGAGCAGCGGGACGACCCCCGGCTGCGTGGACTGCCAGTCGCTGTCGGAGGCTCGAGCGAGCGCGGTATGGTGGCTGCCGCCAGCTACGAGGCCAGAAAGTTCGGCGTTCGCTCGGCCATGCCGTCCCGGCGCGCCGTGCGCCTGTGCCCGCAGCTGATCTTCGTCAAACCGCGCTTTGACGTGTATCGCGCGGTCTCGCGCCAGATCCGAGACATTTTCGAGGAGTACACGTCTCTCGTCGAGCCGCTCTCGCTCGACCAGGCCTATCTCGACGTAACGGAGAACCTGAAGGGCATCCCGACCGCGACGAAGGTCGCAAGCGAGATCCGGGCCCGCATCTTTGCAGAGACTGGCCTGACCGCATCGGCGGGCATCAGCTACAACAAGTTCCTGGCAAAGCTCCAAGGGCGGAGCGCGCTTGCCTTGTTTCGTTGCGGCCGGAGGAGCGCATCGGCCGCGCGTTCCAAGCGGTCATGCGGCGCGACAGCACGCCCGACTGCGACATCGCTTTAGAGCTTCCCTTCTAATGTACGCCACCATCCCTGAAGGCCGAGTGGCGACATTGGTGGGCAGCGCGCGTCGAGCGTCTCGCCCAGGAGGTCCCCGACGAATTCGATTGAGAGGGTCGCCGGCACATCATCGACGATCTTGAGGCGAAGCTCGCGCGTGCCATCGCAATGTCCGCGAAGCTTGCACACGAAGCTTGAAGTTGCGAGATGCGCTCTCGTATGACTCCGGCATCGGGGAATTAACCCCGGTGTTCATGACCAACGACTGGATTTCAAGTGAGTGATTCTGATCTCCGCGACTACAATCGCGGTCCGGCCCCTTGGGGCCAACGTGGATCGGCGATGATGCGCACCGCGACGACCAAGAGTGAGAAGAAGTCCGGCGAGGTTCGCATCTACACAGCGGCCGAGATCGCTCGGTGGAGTGCGGCAATTGCCGACGTTCTGCGGGGGACGCGTTGATGACCACGACGCATCACCTCTTCTTCGACGAAAAGACGGGTCGCGCTCAGCAGTGGCGCGATGGTGGCTGTTTCGCCAAGAAGGCGCGGGCGGAGTCGATCCGCGACCGCGATCTCAACGTCCTCGCGCCCGGCTTCGAACCGGCGATCTGGATTTCGTTCGAGGCTCGAGGTCAGAAGCGGGAGGCGGTCGAGCAGTTCGCGCGCGACAACCCGGTCAGCTTCTCACTCGTGTGGTATGACGCGGCCGGCAACCGTGGCGAGCGCGTGGTCTTCCGTAACGGTGAGGTCGTGGAGGTCGAGCCCTTCGATTATCAGGGCGGCTATCGGCACGTCTATGGCGAGGACGACCCGTATTTCGACGGCAGTCCGTTGATCCATACGGATCGGATCGTCGGCCAGGACGGTGATACCGTCTACATCCTGGCTGACCATGACGATCTCATGGTCCGCCCTGCCGCGAGTTCGAACCTCCACTGAGGTCTCTAAATATCCCGGCCAGTCTGCGATACCCGGCTGGGAGATCATCGTGGGCAAGTTTCTCATGGACTATATCTGCCAGCCGAGCACGGTGGCCGGCATCATCGGCCTCGTCGCGTTGGCGGTCGGGTGGCATTTCAGCCAGGGTGTCGAGGCGCAGATCGTCAGTGGGATCGGTGCGCTGTTGGTTGCTGCGTTGATCGCCTGGAACAGATCCTTCTGGCGGCTCGCTGTACGCTTTTCGCGGCCGCAAGAGGTGGTGAAGTGCCTCTGCAACGATGGCGTCGGCCTTTGCCTGCTGACAAAGCGCATCGAGCAGGGCGCGTTTCCGTGGCCGACGACGCCAACCGGCAAGGTGGTGCCGTCGCCGGCGCAGATGTCACTGCTGCTCAGGCAAAG
>NZ_JBNXUM010000052.1:0-32272 GCF_050563545.1 Falsiroseomonas sp. HW251 | reverse complement strand
CCCCCCCCCCCCCCCCGGCGGGGGGGGGGGGGGGGGGGGGGGGCCCCCCCCCCAGGCCAGCGGCAGAGGCGCGCTTCGCCTTCCGCGTCCCCCTCACCCAACCCTCTCCCCCATAAGCGGGGGAGAGGGCTTCGTGTCGTTCGCTTCGCCCGACGCTCACGCCGCTTCCTCGAGCAGCGCATCGAGCGGCGCGCGCCAGCAGGCCGCGTAGTGACCGCGTGACAGTTCCGCCAGCGGCGGCTGCTCCGCGCACTGCGCCACCGCGAAGGGGCAGCGCGGCGAGAAGCGGCAACCGCTCGGTGGGTTTCGCAGGTCCGGCACCGTGCCCTCGATGCTCGCGAGCCGCGCTGCCCCCCCTTCCAGCGACGGCGCCGCGCCGAGCAGCCCGATCGTGTAGGGATGCTGCGGCCGGGCGAAGAGCTGCGCGGCCGGCGCGCGTTCGGCGATGCGGCCGGCATACATCACCACGACCTCGTCCGCATGGTCGGCGACCACGCCGAGGTCGTGCGTGATCAGCACGACCGCCGTCCCGGTCTCCTGCTTCAGCTCGTCGATCAGGGCCAGGATCTGCGCCTGCACCGTGACGTCGAGCGCCGTGGTCGGCTCGTCCGCGATCAGCAGGCGCGGGCGGCAGGCCAGCGCCATGGCGATCATCACGCGCTGGCGCATCCCGCCCGAGAGCTGGTGCGGATACTGCCGAGCACGCTTCGCAGCATCGGGGATGCGCACGCGGGCCAGCATCGCGACCGCGGCGTCGAAGGCCTCGGCCGGCGACATCGCCTGGTGCAGGCGCAGCGCCTCGGCGACCTGCTCGCCCGCGGTGAAGGCGGGGTTCAGGCTGGTCATCGGCTCCTGGAAGATCATCGCCATCTCGCCGCCGCGCTTAAGCCGGCGATCCTCGGCGTCCATCGTCGTCAGCTCGCGCCCGGCCAGGCGGATGGAGCCGCCGATGACGCCGACCGGCGGCAGCAGACCCATTACCGCCAGCGCCATGACCGACTTGCCGCAGCCGCTCTCGCCCACCACGGCGAGCGTCTTCCCCGGTGCCACGGCGAAGGACACGCCGTCCACCGGCCGCAACGGGCCGCGGTCGGTCGCGAGCGTGACGCTGGCATCGCGCAGTTCGAGGACCGGCTCGCTCATGGATCCTCGGCCTGCGCCCTGGCGACGGCTTCCTGGATAACGGCGCGGTCGAAGACGCCGGGATGGTCGCGGCCCGGCAGGAAGCGGCGGAAATGGCGGGTATAGCCGCGCCAGACGCCATACAGCCGGCGCAGTTCCGCCAGCGGATCGGGATGGTCGTCCACGCGGAGATCCAGGTCGGGATAGGGATCGCGCGAGGCCACGACGATCCCCGCCGCCTGGCGCCCGCGCTTGTCGCCGCCCGCGGCCTCGCCCGCGTCCATCGCGGCGAGCAGCCGCAGCGGGAAGGGCTGTCCCGCGGCAGCGAGGAAGGCGTCGCGCGTTGCCTCCACCACGGCGGGGCCAGCCAGCATGTTGCCTGCGACGGAGACATCCACGCCCGCGACCGAGCCGCACCAGCCCACGCAGTCATCTCCGGTATGCCGCGCGCTGCGCCCGTCCAGCGCCATGACGTGAAGCTGCCGCGCGGCGCGGCCCGGATCGGCGGCAATCACCGCTGTCAGCGCTTCCTCCGGCGACTGGCCCGCGCGCAGGCGGTCCAGCGCGTCGGGCGCGAGGAAGGGGTTCACCAGCGCCTGTGTGCACGCGGCACCGAGCCCGCCCTCGACGCGGATCACCAGCGCCGCACAGGCCAGGAAGCGGCTCGCGACGGCCGCGCCGATCTCTCCCGTGATCGGATCGCGTGCCAGGATGGACCAGGTCATCGCGGCATCAACTCCAGCCAGCCCCTGGCGCGCAAGATGGCTGCGCGCGCATCGCGTGCATGTTGGCGGCCGTTCTGCCCAGGCCTTGGTCGGCGGCTGCCCGGCGGCCGGGCAGGACTACAGCTTCACCTTCAGCAGATGGGCGAACTCGCCCAGGATGCCGCGACGGAAGGCGAGCACGCAGGCGATGAAGATCACGCCCTGGATCACCAGCACCCAGGCCCCGAACTCCGCGAGGTAGTTCTGCATGGTGATGATGACCGCCGCCCCCACCACCGGCCCGAACACCGTGCCGAGCCCGCCGACCAGGCTCATCAGCACGACCTCGCCGGACATGGACCAGTGCACGTCGGTCAGCGTCGCGATGTTGAAGACCAGCGCCTTGGTGCCGCCCGCGATGCCGGCCAGCGCGGCCGACAGCACGAAGGCCATCAGCTTGTAGTCGTCCGCCCGGTAGCCCAGCGAGATCGCGCGGGGCTCGTTGTCACGGATCGCCTTCATGACCTGGCCGAAGGGCGAATGCACGATGCGGTGGATCAGCAGGAACCCCGCGAGGAACACGCCCGCGACGAGCCAGTACATCGTCATGTCGGACCGCAGGTCGAAGAGGCCGAACAGCGTGCCGCGCGGGATGCCCTGGATGCCGTCCTCGCCGCCCGTGAAGGGGGCCTGGAGGCAGAAGAAGTAGACCATCTGCGCCAGCGCCAGCGTGATCATGGCGAAGTAGATGCCCGACCGCCGGATCGCCAGCCAGCCGAAGGGCAGGCCGAAGGCCGCGCCCGCGAGGCCGCCGAGCAGGATCGAGATCTCCGGCGGCAGGCCCCACGCCTTGGCGGCGTAGCCCGTGACGTAGCCGCCCATGCCGAAATAGGCGGCGTGGCCGAAGCTGAGCAGCCCGACGTACCCGATCAGCAGGTTGAAGGCCAAGGCGAAGAGCGCAAAGCAGAGCACCTTCATGAGGTAGACGGGGTAGAGCAGGAAGGGCCCGACCGCGATCAGCCCGACCATCACCAGGAAGGCGATGGCTTGCGGACGGGAGAAGCCGAAGAAGCCGGCCTCCTCGCGCCGCGTGCCGAGAGGACCGGAGGCCGCGATCGCGGTGCCGTCGGCCATGGCTCAGGCCCTCCCGAACAGGCCGGCGGGCCGCGTCAGCAGCACGATGGCCATGATGACGAAGACGACGGTCTGCGACGCCTCGGCGTAGAAGACGTCGGTGATGCCCTGCACGAAGCCCAGCATGAATCCCGTGACGATCGAGCCCGCGATCGATCCCATGCCGCCGATCACGACGACCGCGAAGACGGTGATGATGAAGTTGGCGCCCATCGCGGGATGCACGGAATAGATCGGCGCCGCGAGCACGCCCGCGAAGGCGGCCAGCGCCACGCCCGCGCCATAGGTCAGCGTCATCATCAGCGGCACGTTGATGCCGAAGGCCTGGACGAGCTGCGGCCGTTCCACGGCGGCGCGGAGATAGCTGCCGATCTTGGTCTTCTCGATCACCAGCCAGGTCGCCAGGCACATGCCGGTCGCGGCGATTAGCACCCAGACCCGGTAGCCCGGCAGGAAGAAGTCGCCGATCTCGAGGTCCAGCGCCTCGAACATCTTGGGCGGCGAGTAGCGCTGGCCGGAGGAGCCGAACTCGTTGCGGAACACACCCTCGATCACCAGGGCGCAACCGAAGGTCAGCAGCAGGCCATAGAGGTGATCGAGCTTGTAGAGCCGGCTGATCATCAGCCGCTCCATCGCGACGCCGATGGCCCCCACGATCAGCGGCGCCAGGACCAGCGACGGCCAGTACCCGATGCCGAGCCAGTTCAGCATCATCCAGGCCGCGAAGGCGCCCATCATGAACTGTGCGCCGTGCGCGAAGTTGATGACGTTCAGCATGCCGAAGATGACCGCGAGACCCAGCGAGAGCAGCGCGTAGAACGAGCCGTTGATCACGCCGAGGATGACCTGCGGCAAGGCCAGCTGGATATCGAAGAGCAGGTCTTCCATCGGTTACCCCGGGCAATGGGCGGGGCGGCGCGAAGGCCGCCCCCCAATCTAAGGTCAGTCGGTCAGGTCAGGACCGGACGAGCGCGCAGCCGCCCTCGTTCAGCGGGCGGAAGGCCTGGTCGGCCGGGATAGTGGAGATCAGCTTGTAGTAGTCCCAGGCGCCGCGGCTTTCGGCCGGCGTCTTCACCTCGAACAGGTAGGCCGGGTGCAGCTTGCGGCCGTCGGGGCGGATCGAGCCTTCGCCGAAGGCGTCGTCGCTGGTCGGCATCGCCTTCATGCGGTTGACGGTCTCGACGCCCGACGCCTTGGCCTGCGCCGCGCCCATGTCGGCCACGGCCTTGAGGTAGTGCAGCACGCCGGAATAGCAGCCGGCCTGCGTCATGGAGGGCTTCAAGTTGCCCGGCGTGGCGCCCAGGCGCTCCGTGAAGGCGCGGGTGCGGTCGTTGAGATCCCAATAGAAGGTCTCGGTCAGCACCAGGCCCTGCGCGATCTCGAGGCCGAGCGAGTGGATGTCAGAGATGAAGACCAGCAGGCCGGCCAGCTTGGTGCCGCCGCGGGTGATGCGGAACTCCGCGGCCTGCTTGATGCAGTTGATGGTGTCGCCGCCGGCATTGGCCAGGCCGATCACCCGCGCCCGCGACCGCTGCGCCTGCTGCAGGAAGGACGAGAAGTCGGTCGTGCCCGGGAAGGGCGTGCGCACGCCGCCCAGCACACGCCCGCCGGCCGCATTGATGAAGGCCGTGGTGTCGCGTTCCAGCGCGTGGCCGAAGGCGTAGTCCGCAGTGATGAAGAACCAGGTGTTGCCGCCGGCGGCCACCATCGCGCCGCCGGTGCCCTTGCCCAGATTGTAGGTGTCGTAGGTCCAGTGGATCAGGTTCGGCGAGCAGGCCGGGCCCGTCAGGTCCGACGTCGCCGCACCCGAGTTGATGTGGATCTTGTTCTTCTCCCGCACGATGCCCGAAACGGCGAGCGCGACGGAGGAGGTCGGCACGTCCAAGATCACGTCCACGCCGTTCTGGTCGATCCACTGGCGCGTGATGTTGGAGCCAACGTCGGGGCGGTTCTGGTGGTCGGCCTGGATGACCTCGACGTTGATGCCGCGCTCGCGCACGCCGGATTCGCGCACGGCGAGGTTCACGGCGTGGGTCGCGCCGGGGCCGCCGATGTCGCGGTAAAGGCCGGATTGGTCGTTCAGCACGCCGATGCGGATGGTGTTGGCGACCTGGGCACGGGCCGAGCGGTACGGCAGGGCACCCCAGACGGGCGCCGTGGCGGCGGCCCCGAGAAGCGTGCGGCGATTGACGGTCATTGACGGTTTCCTCTGTTTCTTCGAAGCCTGGTTAGTCCCTGCCTGGGCGTCGTCAGACGCTCAGGTACTCCTTCAGGCGGTCCACATTGGCCGCGAGCTCGTCGTTGGTGATGGTGTCCACGACCTGGCCGTGCTCCATCACGTAGTGGCGGTCCGCCACGGTCTGGGCGAAGCGGAAGTTCTGCTCGACCAGCAGCACGGTGAAGCCGCGCTGCTTGATCTTGCGGATCATCTCGCCGATCTGCTGCACGATGACGGGCGCAAGGCCTTCCGACGGCTCGTCGAGCAGCAGCAGCCTGGCACCGGTGCGCAGGATGCGCGCGATGGCGAGCATCTGCTGCTCGCCGCCCGACAGCTTCGTGCCCTGGCTGCGCGCGCGTTCCTTGAGGTTCGGGAACAGCGTGTAGATCTCGTCCAGCGCCATGCCACCCGGCGCGACCACCGGGGGCAGCATCAGGTTCTCCGTCACGTCGAGGCTGGCGAAGATGCCGCGCTCCTCCGGGCAATAGGCGATGCCCGCGCGCGCGATGAGGTCGGGGCGGAGGTTAATGGTCTCCCGCCCCTCGAAGGCGATGGAGCCCTGGCGCCGGCCGGTCAGCCCCATGATGGCGCGCAGCGTCGTCGTCTTGCCCGCCCCGTTGCGGCCGAGCAGCGTGACGACCTCGCCCTGGCCGATCTCGAGGTTGACGCCGTGCAGGATGTGGCTCTCGCCATACCAGGCCTCGAGCCCCTGGATGCGGAGCATGGCCACGCCCTGCCCCGACGCCGGCCGCGCCATGGTCATCGCCTCAGCCATGGTTCTGGTGCCCCGAGATGGAGGGATCGGTGCCGAGATAGGCGGCCTGCACCTCGGGGTGCTTGCTGAGCGTCATGTAGTCGCCTTCGGCCAGCACCTTGCCGCGGGTCAGCACGGTAATGGTGTCGCAGAGGCCGGAGACGACGGTCAGGTTGTGCTCGACGAGCAGGACGGTGCGGCCCGCGGCGACACGCTGCACCAGCGCCATGATCCGCCCGACATCCTCATGCGTCATGCCGGCCGTTGGCTCGTCCAGCAGCATCATCTGCGGATCGAGCGCCAGCGTCGTCGCGATCTCTAGCGCGCGCTTGCGGCCATAGGGAAGCTCGCCGGCGTTCGCCGCGGCGTAGGACGTCAGCCCGACATCCTCCAGCAGCGCCATGGCGCGGGCGTCGTATTCCTTCAGCAGCCGCTCGGACCGCCAGAAGTCGAAGGATCCGCCGCGGGCGCGCTGCAGGGCGACGCGGACATTCTCCAGCACCGTCAAGTGGGGGAAGACCGCCGAGATCTGGAAGGAACGGACCAGGCCGAGCCGCGCCACCTCGGCCGGCTTCATCGCGGTGATGTCGCGTCCGTCATAGCGGATGGTCCCGCGCGTTGGCGGCAGGAACCTGGTGAGCAGGTTGAAGCAGGTGGTCTTGCCCGCGCCGTTCGGCCCGATCAGGCCGTGGATCGTCCCGCGCCGGACGCGCAGCGCCACATCGGAGACCGCGACGAAGCCGCGGAACTCCCTGGTCAGCCCTTCCGTCTCCAGGATGTAGTCGCCTACCGGCTCGGCGCTCACGCCCGGACGTCTCCCTGCTTGCGGCGGGCTGGACCGGCATGGGCCATGGACCCCGGCCGGCGCATACCCGCCATGCGTTGGCCTGTTCATGGAGACAGACGCGACGTTGCGCAAGGGCGACCCCCTGCACTTTCGTGCAGGCGGCCGGGCGTAACTGCCTAGTTCCGCAGGGCGGCCGCCATCCGTGCCACGGCTTCCTCGAGCGTCGCGCGGCGGCAGCCGAAGTTGAAGCGGGCGAAGCCTTGGCCGGCGGCGCCGAAATCCGGCCCGGGATTCATGGCGACCCGCGCCCTCTCCACGAAGAAGCCGGCGGGGTCGGCGGCGGCCTGGCTGCCGCGGCAGTCGAGCCAGGCGAGGTAGGTGCCCTCCGGCAGGTTCATGCGCACGCCCGGCAGGTCGCGCTCCACCGCCTGGAAGAGCCAATCGCGGTTGTCCCGGAGGTAGGCCAACAGCTCCTGCCGCCAGGGCTCGCCGTGCTCCAGCGCGGCCTCGGTCGCGATCAGGCCGAGGATGTTGGGGTGGTCGGAGACGCCGGCGATGGCGGCCTGGAACCGGGCGCGCAGCGCGGGGTCGGTCACCACCGCCCAGCACACCGCGAGCCCGGCGATGTTGAAGGTCTTGCCCGCCGACATCAGGGTGATGGTGCGTGCCGCGATCTCTGGCGACAGCGACGCCACGGGGATGTGGCGGCGGCCGTCGAAGACCAGGTCGCAATGGATCTCGTCGGAGACGATCGCGACGCCGGCCTCGACGCAGGCGCAGGCCATCGCCAGCAATTCTTCACGCCGGAAGACGCGACCGGTCGGGTTGTGCGGGTTGCAGAGGATGAAGGCGCCCTGCCCGGCCTGGCGGATCGCGGCGCCGAAGGCGTCCATGTCCACCTCGTCCGCCGGCGTCAGAGGCGCCTCGATCCGACGGAGGTCCCAATGGGCGGGGGCGGCGCGCATCGGCGGATAGAGCGGCGTCTGGAGCACCACGCCCGACCCCGGCGCGCAGGTCGCGCGGAGCGCCAAGTTGAAGCCCGGCACGACGCCGGCCAGCGGCACGATGGCCTCCGGCGGGACGGCCCAGCCGTACTGCGCGGCCATCCAGGCCGCGATGCGTTCCAGCAGCGGGCCGCGCCGCATGCCGTAGCCCAGGATCGGCTGGCGCAGGCGCTCCGCCAGCGCGTCCGAGACCGCCGGCGGGACTGCGAAATCCATGTCGGCCACCCACATCGGCAGCACGTCCGCCTCGTAGCGGTTCCACTTGTTGCAGCCGCTGGACCGCCGGTCCCAGGCGGTATCGAAAACGCTCACGCAGGGTCTCCTCGATGGCGGCCGGCCGGACCGGCAGCGTGCCGAGTTGCGGGATAGCGCGTCGCGCCGACTCCGGCGAGGTGGCTTCCCCGATTCGCCGGGCGACGCCCCTCGCGCAGAGATGATGCCGGAGCGTTCCATTCCAGCGCACCCCGCGATTCCATCGCGATTTGCGCGACCTCCGCGCAACACGCATGTCAGTATTCTCGCTGCGCGCTTGATCTTGCTGGGAACCAACGTCATCTGCGTGGCATCCTGAAGATCATGCCCATGGAGCCGGCCACCATGCCGAAGCCCGACGCCGCCCGCGCCACGACGACCGCCGCCACGAAGGACATGGCCGGCTTCGCCGTTGGCGATGCGGTCATGCACCCCGCCCATGGCGTGGGTCGCGTCACCGGTGAATCCGCCGCCGTCGTCGGCGGGGAGTCGCTGGAACTTATCCACTTCTCCTTCGGCGAAGGCCGCCTGACGCTGCGCGTTCCGCGCGCCAAGGTCGCGGCCAACGGCATCCGCCGCCTGGCCGGCGGCGCGCTGATCGCCGAGGCGCTGGACGTGCTGACGACCACGCCGCGCGGCGTGGCGCGCGGCATCACCTGGGCCCGCCGCGCGGCGGAGCTGCAGGCGAAGCTGAACAGCGGCGATCCCCGCAAGGTCGCCGAGGTGCTGCGCGACCTCTCCCGCAACGTGAACAACCCCGAGCGCAGCTTCTCCGAACGCCAGATCTTCGAGGCCGCGCTGGAGCGCCTGGCCGTCGAGATCGCCGCGGTCGAGAACACGACGAAGGAAGTCGCGATCGGCCAGATCGCGGAGCGCATCCCGGTGGCGCCGCAGCCCATCGCCGTCGCGGCGTAAGCCGCGCGGATTACGATGCCCGCCTGAGACAAGGCGCCGCACTGACGCAGTGGTGTCGGGGGGCCGGAAGGCCCCCCGAAGCTTTTTGGGGGTGGCCGCGTTCACCCGCGATGAACGCGCAACAGATGCCCGAAGAACCCGGCCCGCCGCCCGAACAACCCGCGGAGACGCCGCGCCCTGCCGCGCCGCCCTCGCCGGGCCCGGAACTTCCGGGGCTGCCGCCCATCACGCAGCCGCCGGCACCGGGCCCCGAATTGCCGGGCCCCGGTCCGGCACAGCCCGAGATCCCGGTGATCACCCCGCCCGGTCCCGAGCCGAGCCAGCCGGTGGCCTGATCGGCACGCGCAGCAGCAGCAGCGCGACGAAGGCCGACAGCATCATGGCGGCGGTGATGCTCAGCGCCGTCGCGACGCTCGCGCGTTCCAGCAGCAGGCCGAACAGGAAGGGGGCCAGCGCCTGCATGAAGCGCGATGGCGCGGACAGCAGCCCCTGCCGCGAGCCGTAGCCGACGGGACCGAAGACCTGCAGCGGCAAGGTCCCCTTCACGATCGTCAGGATGCCGTTACCCATGCCGTGCAGGATGGCAAATGCCGGCGCCGCGACCGGACCGAAGGCCAGCAGCGCGATGGTGCCGAGCGGGTTCCCTAGCGTGGACAGGCGCGCCGAGACCACTGGCGACAGGCGCCGCCGGAGCCCGAACTCCAGCAGCCTGGCCGCGACCTGCGACGGCCCGATCAACGCCGCGGCGGCGATCGCCATCGCGGGCGTCGCGCCCGCGGCCTCGAGCAGCGTCGGCATATGCGCCGCCAGCGCGCCGGTCACCGTCCAGACCGCGGCGAAGAGATAGGCGAGGATCGGCATCGCCCAGCGTGGCGGCGGCACCGCCTCGCCTTGCTCGGCCATCGCAAGCTTCTCCGGCGGCGGCGCCGGCGGGATCAGCAGCCGGTTCAGCGGCAGCGCGACCAGCAGCTGCAGCGCCGCCCAGGCAAGGCACGCCCAGCGCCAGCCGAAGGCGTCCTCCATGACCGCCGAGAGCGGCCAGCCCACCGTGCTGGCGAAGCCCGCAATCAGCGTGATGCCGGTGATCGGTGAGCGCGCGTTGCGGCCATAGAGTCCCGCCAGCGTCGCGAACGCCGCGTCGTAGAGACCCATGGACATGCCGACGCCGAGCAGCAGCCAGCCAACGGCCAGCAGCGCGATCGAATGCGAGAGAGCGAGCGTCGTGAGCCCCGCCGCGATCACCAGGTTGGACACGACCAGCACGTCGCGCCCGCCGCGCCGGTCGATCAGCTTCCCCGCCCAGGGGCCGAGCAGAGCCGACAGCACCAGCGAGGCCGAGAAGCAGCCGAAAACCCAGGAGGCCGGCACCTCCAGGCTGCGCGCCATCGGCGCCGCCAGGATCGCCGGGAGGTAGTAGGAACAGGCCCAGGCGAGGGTCTGCGTGGTTCCCAGCGCGACGACGACGCGGGCGGTGGCCGTCACAAGCCGCCGAAGCCCGCCCGCGCGCAGCGGTAATCCCAGGACCGGCGGAGCGGGCGTTCGGATCGCAGCATGGCGCCGGTCTGCTCGATCTCGCCGGGCGTGAGGTAGTCCACGGGGCCGTCCAGCGCCTCGGCGGCGTATTGCAGCTCGGCGTTCTCCTTCATGTAGATCGCGACGAAGCAGGCCTCAGGGATCGAGGCGCCGACGCAGACCGCCCCGTGGCGGCGGAGCAGCGCGCAGGAATGGGGCCCGAGCGCCTTGGCCAGGCTGTCGGCCTTGGGTGCCGTGTCGATCAGCATGTTGGTGTCGCCGAACTCGTCCTGGCTGTCCCAGAGCGGCACGGTCGCGCCGATGACGGAGCCCATGTGGAAGACCGGGCGCAGCGGGCGCGTGGTGACGGTGAAGGGCAGGACGGGGCGGGCGTGGTGATGCACGACGCAGGTCACGTCGGGACGCGCGGCGAGGATGCGGGCGTGGAGGACGGTTTCGAGATAGGGGCGGCGGTGCCCGGCATTTTCGGGGTTGGCGCCGAGGTCGAAGCGGATGAGGTCGTCGCGCGACACCACCTCCGGGCTGCGCGAACGCGACAGCCAGAAGCGCGAGGGGTCGTGCGGGTCGCGGACGGAGACATGGCCGAAATCGTCCACCACGTCCTCACGCGCGAGCACGCGGTTCGCGATGACGAGTTCGGCGAGGATCTGATCGAGTTCTCGGTCGGTGGTGAGGCTCATGCGGGGCTCCCGTTCGCGGGGAGCCTACTGCTTGCCTGCGGGGAAGCGCAGCCCTCCCCCGCTCGCGAGGGAGGGAAATCTCAAGGCGGGGGAGGCAGATTCTTGGGCACGGACGGGCTTTACCGCCCTACAGACTCCCCCAGACCTCCTGCGCCACCTCCACGCAGTTGCGCAGCTTCGCCCATTGCTCCTCCACGGTCAGCACATTGCCTTCCTCCGTGGACGCGAACCCGCATTGCGGCGAGATCGCGAGCTGATCCAGCGGCGCGTACTTCGCGGCCTCCTCGATCCGGCGCTTCAGCATGTCCTTCGATTCCAGCTCGCCGCGCTTGGACGTCACGATGCCAAGCACCACCGTCTTGCCCTTCGGCAGGAAGCGCAGCGGCGCGAAGCTGCCGGAGCGCTCGTCGTCGTACTCCATGAAATAGGCATCGACGTTGATGCCGTTGAACAGCACCTCCGCCACGGGGTCGTAACCGCCCGAGGCGATGTGCATGGACCGGAAATTGCCGCGGCAGAGATGCATGGACACCACCATGTCGGACGGCCGCCCGTCCACCGCGCGGTTGATCAGCCCGGCGTATTTCTGCAGCAGACCATCGGTCTCCTCGCCGCGCGCCTTGAGGCCCGCGATCTGCTCGGGGTCGCAGAGATAGGCGATGTTGACCTCATCCAGCTGGAGATAGCGGCAGCCCGCGCCGGCGAAGTCCTGCACCGCGGCGCGATAGGCGTCGCCGAGATCGGCGAAGAAGCCGTCCATCTCGGGATAGGTGTGCGTGTCCACGGCGCGGCGGCCGCCGCGGAAATGCAGCACCGACGGCGAGGGAATCGTGATTTTCGGCACCGCGCCCTGCGCGTTGTCGCGCACGAAGGCGAAATCCCGGACGAAGGGATGGCCGTCGTAGTGGATGCGGCCGGTCACCTTCAGCCCATAGGCCTTGGTCTGGCCGCCCTTGAACTGGATGCCCTGGTCGCTCTCGTACATCTCGACGCCGCCGAGCCTGGCGAGGAAGTCGAAATGCCAGAAGGCGCGGCGGTACTCGCCATCCGTCACCGCCTTCAGGCCGATGGCCTTCTGCTGGGCAATGACCTCGCGGATGAAGCGGTCCTCGGTCTCGCGCAGCGCCTCGGCCGAGAGCGTGCCGGCGGCACGCGCGGCGCGGGCCTCGCGGAGGGGGATCGGGCGCAGCAGGCTGCCGACATGGTCGGCGCGGAAGGGCGGCTTGGTGCCGGGCATGGACGGGCTCCTCCGGGCATTTCGTTGCATGCAGCGAGCGGGCGCGGGCTGCGTCCCCGTGCCGCTCGGCTCTCGGCGCCCGCATTACCACCACCGCGCCGCTGCATGCAACGCAGCGGTCAAGCCCCGAGGCGCCGCCTGAGCCTTTCCTGCCCCTCTCCGGGCATGTGCAGGCCGAGCTTGGAACGCCGCCACAGCACGTCGTCAGCGCTCCGCGCCCATTCCTTCGCGACGAGCCAGTCGAGTTCGCGCTCGGTGAAGCCGGCGCCGTAGTCCTCGCCCATCGCATTGGCGCCGCTCGCGCCATCCAGCATGGCGTCGAGGTCGCTTCCGTAGGCTCGCACCAGGCGGGCGAGCGTGGTGCGCTCGATCCAGGGATGCCTGCGCGCCATCTCCTGCTCGAAGGCGAGAAGCCCCGTGAAGTCGCCTCCGGGCAGCGCGGCGGTGCCGGTCCAGGGCGTGCCCTCGCGGCCAAGCAGCGTGCCGATCTTCCCCGTCGCTTCCTCCGCCAGGCGGCGGTAGGTCGTGATCTTACCGCCATAGATCGTCAGCACCGGCGCCTGCCCCGCCGGCGCGTCGGTCTTCAGCACGTAATCCCGCGTGACGGCGGAAGGGTTGTCCGCCCCGTCGTCATGCAGCGGGCGGACGCCGGAATAGGTCCAGACGATCTCCTCAGGCCTCGGCGTGCGCTTGAACTGCTTCGCCACCGCGGCGCAGAGATAGGCCGCTTCTTCCGGCGAGCATCGGGCGTCGCGGGCGTCGCCCTCGTGCGGGATGTCGGTGGTACCGACCAGGCTGAAGCGTCCCTCATAGGGGATGACGAAGACGACGCGCCGGTCGTCGTTCTGCAGGATATAGGCCTGGTCCCCTTCGTACAGCGCGGGCAGGACGATGTGGCTGCCGCGGATCAGTCGGACGCGGTCATTGGCCAGCGCATGCGCGGCACCCTGCGCCTGCATCACCCAGGGCCCGGCGGCGTTGACGAGCGCGCGGGCGCGGACAGTGCGGATGCTGCCGTCCTCGGCCTGCAGGCGGCAGGTCCAGCCCTCGGCGTCGCGATCCGCGCCCACGAAGCTGGTGCGCACCAAGATCTCGGCCCCGCGCTGCGCGGCGTCGCGGGCGTTCAGCACGACCAGGCGGCTGTCCTCCACCCAGCAATCGGAATAGGCGAAGGCCGCGGCGATCTCATCTTTTAGCGGCTCGCCATAGCGGTGGCAGCCGGTCGGGATGCTCTCGGCGCCGGGCAGGCTGACACGACGCGCCAGGTGGTCATAGAGGAACAGTCCCGCGCGGATCATCCAGCGCGGCCGCATCTCCGGCCGGTGCGGCAGGACGAAGCGCATCGGCCAGACGATGTGCGGCGCGATGCGCAGCAGGACCTCGCGCTCGGCCAGCGCTTCCCGCACCAGGCGGAACTCGTAGAGCTCGAGGTAGCGCAGCCCGCCATGGATGAGCTTGGAGGAGTTTGACGACGTCGCGCCGGCAAGGTCGCCGCGCTCCACCAGGCAAGTGGAGATCCCCCTGCCCTGCGCGTCGCGCGCGATGCCGGCGCCGTTGACGCCGCCACCGATGATGAGGAGGTCGAAGCTGTCGGTCATTCAGATCAGTCTCGAGCGGATGCGTGTCACAACGACCTCGGCGATGATCACCACCGCCAGGATCGCCAGCAGCACGGTCGCGACCCGTTCCCACTGGAAGAAGTTGATGGCGTTGTCGAGCACGACGCCGATGCCGCCCGCGCCCACCAGGCCGAGCACAGCGCTTTCGCGCACGTTGATGTCCCAGCGGAACAGCGCGATGCCCCAGAAGGCCGGCTGCACCTGCGGCCAGACGCCCTTGAGCATGATGCTGCCCCAGGGTGCGCCGGCCGCGGTCAGCGCCTCCACCGGGCCGCGGTTCGTCTCCTCCAGCGCCTCGGCCAGCAACTTGCCGACGAAGCCGACGGAGCGGAACGCGATGGCGAAGGTGCCGGCCGCGGCACCCGGCCCGAAGACCGCGACGAAGATCAGCGCCCAGACCAGCGAGTTCACGCTGCGCGAGGAGACCAGCATCAGCTGTGCCAGCCCGTTCAGCAGCGGCACGCGGGTGATGTTCCGCGCGGCCAGCAGCGCCAGCGGCAAAGCGAGCACGAAGCTGAACAGCGTGCCGAGGGTCGCAATGTGCAGCGTCTCGACCAGCGCGTCCTGGACCGCGGGGTAGTAGTGCGCGAGGTCAGGCGGCCACATCCGCACCAGCAGGTCCGCCATCTGCTCCGGCGCGTCTTCCAGGAATTCCGGGATGATCTCGACGCTGCGCACGGCCCAGACCAGCGCGGCGACAATGGCCAGCCAAGCCAGCCAGCGGCCGATCCGCTCGGCCGGCGTGAAGCGCACCCATTCGCGCTGCAGGGCGGTGCTCATCGCATCGCCGCCCGGATGCGGCCCGACACGACCTCGGCCAGGAAGATCAGCGCGATGATCGCGATCAGGATGGCGCAGACGAAATCGTAGTCGAAGCGCTTGAAGGCCGCGAAGAGCGTGCCGCCGATCCCGCCTGCGCCGACGATCCCGACCAGCGTCGAGTTCCTGAGGTTGGAGTCCAGCTGGTACAGGCAGAAACCCGTGAAGCGCGAAGCGACCTGCGGCAGCACGCCATAAAGCAGGACGGCGCCAAGTCCAGCGCCGGTCGCGCGGATCGCCTCGACCTGCTTCATCGAGATCTCCTCGATCGCCTCGGCGAAGAGCTTGGCGATGAAGCCCATGGACGCGATGGTCAGCGCCGCGACGCCGGCCAGCGCGCCGAAGCCGATCGCCTTCACGAAAAGGATTGCGACGATGACGTAGTGCAGGCTGCGGCAAAGCGCGATGAAGGCGCGCGTCGGGATGTTCACGACCGCGGGCGACAGGTTGCGCGCCGCCATCAGCCCGAGCGGCAACGACAGCACGATGCCGAGCGCGGAGGAGAGAATCGCGATCTGGATGCTTTCGATCAGCCCCTCGACCAGCAATTCCCAGCGCGTGAAGTTGGGCGGCCACATCCGCGCCAGGAAGCGCCCGCCCTCGCCGAGGCCGGTCGCGAAGCGCGCCCAGGTGATGTCGAGCTGGCCCATGGCGAAAAACGCGTAGAGCGCGAGGGCGAGGAAGCCGGCGCGCGCGGCCCAGTTGGGCGCGAAGGGCTGGCGTGCCGCCGCGGTGGCGCTCACAACCAATCCTCCCCGCCATAGATCTGCCGCAGGTGATCCGGCCGCAGGTCCTCCGGCGGCCCGTCGAACACCACCTCCCCGCCGGCCATCCCGACGATCCTCTGCGCGAAGCGCTTCGCGAGCTCCACGTTATGAATGTTGACGATGACCGGGACACCGGCCGCGGCCGTCAGCCGGGCCAGTAATTCCATCACCTCGACCGCCGTCTTGGGGTCGAGCGAGCTCGTGGGTTCATCCGCCAGCAGCAACTCCGGCCCCTGCATCAGCGCCCGCGCGATGCCGACGCGCTGGCGCTGGCCGCCGGAGAGCGCGTCTGCGCGGCGCGTCGCGTGCTCCGGCAGGCCGACGGCGTCGAGCAGGTCGAAGGCGCGGGCGATGTCCTCCTCCCGGTACTTCCGCAGCCAGGCGCGCCAGAGCGGGACATAGCCGAGCCGGCCGGACAGCACGTTCTCCATCACCGTCAGGCGCTCGACCAGGTTGTATTCCTGGAAGACCATCCCGATGCGCCGGCGCGCGAGCCGCAGCGAGCGGCCGCGGAGCTTCGCGAGGTCCTCGCCGTTCAGCAGGATCTCGCCGCCGGTCGGCTCGACCAGGCGGTTGATGCAGCGGATGAGCGTGGACTTGCCGGTGCCGGAGGGGCCGATGATGGCCGTGATCCCCTCCGGCGCGATCGAGAGGTCGATGCCGCGCAGGACCGGCTTGCCGGGCACGTATTCCTTGGTAAGGCCCCGGATGACGAGGCCCTTCAGGCCGGCCTGCGCAGGCATGTGGTTCATCGCGATGGCTGCGGCGCCGGCGTTGCTGCGGGCGCCGGCTGCTGCTGCTGGTTGCGGCGCTGCTCCGCCTCCAGCTCGCGGCGGCTCTCCGCGTCCCAGGCCGCGCGGTTGTAGGGCGCGTTCACGGCATCCGCCACCGCACGCACCGGCGCCCAGTCCCGCGCGTAGGTCGCGGGCCAGAAGCGGTCGTCGCCGCCGAAGTCGCGCTTCATCGCCTCGGGGAATCGGAAATCGAAGAAGCACTGGCGGATCCGGTCGGCGAGTTCCGGACGCAGGTCATGCGCCAGCGCGAAGGACGAGGTCGGGAAGGGATCGGACTGCCAGATCACTCGGAAGTTCTCGCGCCGCACCTGCCCGCGCAGGATCATCCGGTTGTAGACGTCGGACGCCACCGGCGCCGCGTCGTAGTCGCCGGCATTCACGCCCATCACGCTGCGGTCGTGGCCGCCGGAATAGACGACGCGGTAGTCCGTGTCCGGCGTCAGCCCCAGCGCGGGAAAGAAGGCGCGCGGCGCCAGGTTGCCGGAATTCGACGTCGCCGAGGTGTGCGCGACGCGCCTCCCGCGGAGGTCCGCCGGCGTCTGGAACGGGCTGTCCGCGCGCACGATCAGCGCCACGCGGTAGCTCTCATAGCCCTCCGGCCCGCCCTTCACCGCGAAGGGCACGGCGCCCGCGAGGTTGACGGCGAAGGCCGTTGGCCCCGTCGAGAAGCCCGCGATGTGCAGCCGGCCCGACCGCATCGCCTCGACCTGCGCGGCGTTCGACGTCACCTGGAAATAGACCACGCGCTTGCCCGTGCACTGCGTGAGGTAGTCCAGGAAGGGCCGGAACTGGCTGGCATAGAGCGCGGGGTCCTCGACCGGCGTATAGGCGAAGACCAGCGTCGAGGGATCGCGCTGCCGCGCGCGGTCGGCCGGCACATCGGCCACCATGTCGCGGTTCTCGTCGCAATAGGCGTCGTCCAGCGCGCCGCGGAAGCTGCAGCCGGCTTGCGCGCCCCCCTGGGCCTGCGCGTTCGACCAGGGCATTGCGGCCATCAGCGCCGCGGCGAAGCCCGCCGCGGGCAGCATGCGTCGGATCATGGTGTCTCCTCCTCGTTCTTCCTCGCGGCCAGCAGCGCCTGCGCGAACTCGACGAAGCCGGCGCCGCCGGCGCCGCGCGTGACGAAGGCGGGCGGTGTCGCCATCCCCGGCAGGAACGGCGCGACATTCGCGACACCGACGGAAAGCGGCACCGCGCCGAACATCGGCGCGTCGTTCGGGCTGTCGCCGAGGAAGGCGACCTGGCCGATCACCCGGTCAAGCGGCTGCCACAGCGTGGCGAAGAGGTGCCTGAGGCCCGACAGCTTGTCCCACTCGCCGATCCAGGCGTTGACGTGGATGGAACTCACCTTCGCCGCGGCGCCGCCGGCCCGGAAGATCGCGGCGATGCGCTCGGCGTCGGACAGCGGCAGCGGGCCGGTATCCTCGGCGAAGTCCACCGCGACGTCGAAGGCGCGGAAGGGCTGGTCGGCGGCGATCCGCGCGCCGGGCACGGCGGCCATGGCCTCCGCCGCCAGCGCATCGAGCTTGGCGCGGGCCGCGAGGCGCGTCGCGTCGTCCTGCACGTGGTGCCGGCGCATCCGGCGCGCCGCATGGTCCATCGCGTACCAGAGGGCGCCGTTCTCCCCGACCACGGCGGCGACCGGAAGGAAGCGCGCGATCATGTCGCACCAGCCCGCGGGCCGCCCCGTTACCGGCACGATATGCAGGCCGGCATCGTGCAGCGCCTGCAGCCCCGCATACGCCTCCGCCGTCAGCCTTCCCTCGGTCGTAATGGTGTCGTCGATGTCGGTCAGCACCCAGCGCAGCGCGCGCAGCCTGGCGGACGCCAGGTCGGCGATCGGGCGCGGTGCGGGTCGGGTCAGTCCGTCCATCGGCTTAATGTGGCATGTCGGGCATGGCGTGTGGAAGCAGCCATACCGTCACGATGGCGTCGGCGCCAGGGTCACGACGGTCCCGGCCCGGCCCAGCGCCGCGGCCAGCGCCGCCGGCGGGTCGGCTTCCGTCACCAGGTCGGTCAGCTCGGCCAGCGGGCAGACGCATTCCAGCAGCCCGCGCCCGAATTTTCCGGAGTCTGCCAGCAGCATCCCCCGAGGCGCGCGAGAGAGCATGGCGCGCTTCACCCAGGCCGCGCGGGAGACCGCCTCGCAGGGCCCCTCCTCCGTCAGGCCGGAGGCGCCGATGACCGCGAGGTCGGCGTTGAAGCGGCGGATGAAGCCCTCGGTCTCGGACCCGTAGACGCCGCGTTCCGCCGCGCTGACCTCGCCCGGGCAGAGCAGCACGCGGACCGCCGGCGAGGCCGCGAGCTCCGCCGCCGCGACGAGGGAATTCGTCAGCACCGTCGCCGCGATCCCGCGCGCCGCCAGCGCGCGCGCGAAATGCGCCGTGGTGCTCCCGGCATCCAGCATCAGGACGTCGCCCGCCCCGATCATCGCCGCCGCCGCCGCGCCGATCCGCGCGCGCTCCGCCACCGCCATCCGCTCGCGCGACGACAATTCCGGCTGCAATCCCGCCTGCACGACCGAGGCGCCGCCATAGGTCCGCCGCACCGCGCCCTGGCGCGACAGCTCCTCGATGTCGCGCCGCACCGTCTCGGCCGAGACGCCGAAACCGGCCGCCAGGGCGGAGATCCGCACCGTCGGGTCGGTCGCGAGAGCAGCGAGGATGGATTGGTGGCGCTCGGCCTTGGCCGGGGCGCCCTCCGTTCGTCGGGCCATGTGTGGCACCTACCACATTCCCTGCAGGATGTCTTGCGCCGATCTGCAAAGCCTGGCTATGACGCCCGTGCATCAAGAGTTGGGGCCGCGCCCCGACGCCAACCTGCCTACCCGGGCAAGGTGGCGCCTCCGCCAGGAGGGATGCGGCCCCCGAGGCAACCAAACGGGACCAGCCGCATCGTCAGCGCGCCTCGACCGGACGAGGAGGATGCGATGCTGGATGCGGGCGCTGCCCCCGATCTCGACCTACTGCTCTCGCCCGGCGACGCCGCGGAGTTCGTGGCGATGCGCGACTGGATGCGGCGCGACGGGCGGGTGGAGGCATCCATGCTCTGGGTCGTGGTGCACCGCCGGCACGGCGAGTGGACGCATGCCTATCGTGTGGTGCGCGACCGCCGGCCCGGCCACCTGACCGTCTATCTCGAGCGCGCGGAGCCCGGCGATGCGCGCGCCGCGCTTCGGGCCTGGCTGCTCGAGCGGGGCTGAGCGCCTGGCGCCAGGCGCCCGGCCTCGGCCTCCCAACGCCTGGCGTCGTCCCGCTCGCCCCGCCGCGCGGCGCCCAGGGCCGCCCTGCGGTAGAGATCGGCGGCGAGCGCCGCATCGCCCAGCGCCGCGCGCGCCGCGCCTTCCAGCGCCAGCGCGCGCGACAGGCCGCGGTAGTCCAGCGCCTGCTGGCGCAGCAGCGCCGCCGCGGCCGCGTCGTCGGCGCCGCGCTGGGCATCCCCGCGCAGCAGCGCGACATGGGCGGCAAGCTCGACGGCATCAGCCTGGAAGGCAGGGTCGCCGGCGTCGTGCAGCGCCACCTCGGCGCGCTGCACGCCCGCGACGTCGCCGCGACGCGCCGCGACCAGGCCCAGCAGGAACCACGCACGCTTTGCCGCCGCCGGATCCTCCGCCCCGCGGCGGACGACCTGGCTTGCCAACGCCTCCGCCTGGCCGTCGCGGCCGAGGCGAAGCAGCGCGGTCGCCTCCACCAGCACCAGCCGCGGCGAGGCGGCGCGGTTGCGGCGGGCGAGTTCCTCCCGCACCTCGCGCGCGATCCGTTCCGCCGCCGCGGCGTCGCCCTGGGCGAGGCGCGCCGTCGCCTCGCCGAAAGCCATGTCGGCGATTGCGCCGGCATCGTCGCGTTCCCGGGCGCGGTCCAGCGCGCGGCGATACAGCGTCGCGGCCGAGCCCGGCTCGTCCAGCTCCAGCGCGCGATTGGCCGAGCCCGCGAGCCGCGCCAGCGTCTCGTCCTCGGGCGGGGCGGGATCGCGCACGGCGCAGCCAGCCAGGAGCAGCAGGACCGCCAGCCGCCTCACGGACGGACGCGATCGGCCGCCGGGCGCAGCCTTTCGCGCGGCACGGTCCCGTCGCCGCCGAGCAGCCAATGGCCGCGCAGCTGCGCCGCCAGCAATTCGAGCTCCCGCGCCGTCTCCTGCGCCTGAACGACCAGGCCGGGCAGCGGCTCCGTGCCCTGCTGGATGTTGCGCGTGGTGCTCGGCAGGCTGCGCGTCGCGCGCTCGAGCTGCGCGAGGGTCCGGTCGGCGCGCAGCAGCACCGAGGGCAGCGTGCCGTCCTGCGGCGCGCGGCCGCGCTGCGGCGCGCCGCCGGACAGCGACGCGGTCAGCCCCTGCAGCTCGCGCCCGGCGGCCTGCAGCGTCTCCAGCAGCGCATTGGCGCGGCGCGCGGCTTCCTCCGCCTCGTTCGCCAGGGTCGGATCCGTCAGCAGCCTTCCGACCGTGCCCTCGCCCTTCGGCAGGCGCTCCGCGGCGTCGGCGAAGGCCCGCGTGCCACGCTGCAGATCGTCCAGGATCGGGAAGACGCGGCGGCGCATGTCTTCCAGCAGCGCCCCCGCGGTCTCGGTCGCGGCCTGCTCGACGCGGGCCTCGATCACGGCATGGCCGCCCGCCCAGTCCAGCGGCCCGGCCTCCCCGCGCGAGATGTCGAGATAGGCGGGGCCGGCGACGCCGAAGCGCCGGCGCACGGTGGCGACGCTGTCGGTGCGGATGAAGTTGCGGACCTGGTCGTCGATGCGGAGCTCCGCGCGTATGCGCCCCTCCGGCGCGACGATAACTTCCCGCACCGTGCCAGCGCGGATGCCCAGCACCTCGGCCTCCGAGCCCGAGGAGAGGCCCGCCACGCCGCCTTCCTGCGGCATCAGCACGGTCAGGCGGGATCCGGCGGCGAACCACTGGCTGATCACGCTGCGCTCGAAGGCGATGGCGAGAAAGACGCCGATCGCCAGCAGCACCAGCGCGCCGACCCAGCGGTCGGTATGGCGCAGACGGACGCGATCCTCCTCCGTCATGCCGGGACGAGCCCGCGGCGGTGCAGCTCGAAGCGCTGCGTCGCGCCGAAGGACGGATCTTCCCAGGCGCGGTGCGAGCGCGTGGTCCAGAGCGCGGCGGCGCCGCGGCCCAGCACGCCGTCCAGCCGGCGGCGGAGCGGTTCGACCAGCGTGTCGGCGGCCTCGGCGTCCAGCGGGCTTTCCAGCAGCAGCAGGTCCGGCTTGCCGAGGAAGGCGCGCGCGCAGCCGACGCGGGCGAGGTCCAGGCGCGAGAGCTCGTGCGGCGAGACCGCGGGGATCCCGTCCAGGCCGAAGTGGCGGCAGAGCGCCTCGGCCTCGGCGCGCAACGCGGCACCGTCGGTCTCGCCGTGGTGACGGCGGGCGAGCAGCAGGGAGTCCTCGACGGGCAGGTGCGGCAGCCAGCCATCCTCGCCGGGCGCGATCCCGATGCGCGCGCGCAGCGGCTCGGCCCGACGGCGGGGCAGCGTCGTCATGTCCTCTCCAAGCAGGACGACGCGGCCCTCGGCGAGCGGCGGGATGCCGGCGCAGAGCTCGGTCAGCGCGCGCGCCATGCCCTGGTCCGCGGCGCGCACCAGGCAGAGGTCGCCAGGCTCCAGCGCCAGCGTCATCGGCGCCTCGAGCGGCGAGACGTCGTCGTCGAGCGGCCTTGCGCCTTCCAGGCGGAGGACACTCATGTCAGCGTCACCGTCAGCACGAAGCTCGTCACCAGCACCGCGGTCAGTCCGCGCACGAAGCCGCGCGGCAGCAGGTAGGACGGCGTGTCGCGCGCGGTGGCCGACATCCCCGTGATCGCGGACATCAGCGCCACCAGCGCGCCGATCAGCGTCAGCTTCGCCGCCAGGATCGCGAAGTCGCGGCGTTCCGTCGCGGCGATGACGTTCTCGAAGAAGCCGACCTGGGACGTGCGCAGCAGCCCCAGGAACTCCGCCGCCAGCCAGCCCGTGCCGAGCGTGACGGCGAGGAAGATCACGCCGAGCGTGAAGCCCGCGACGGCCAGCGCCAGCACCCTGGGCAGCACCAGCAGCGTGAACGGGTCGATGCCCTGCGCCTCCAGCAGGCGGAGCTGGCCGGCGGCCTTGATGGCGCCGAACTCCACGACGGTGACGGTGCCGCTGCGGCCGAGCAGGATCAGGCCGACCAGGATCGGCGCGGTCTCCCGCACCAGCACAGTGACCAGGATGCGCCCGGCCAGGCCTTCCTGGCCGAGGAAGGACAGCCAGGAGATCGCCTGGTAGACCGCGCCGAGGCCGACCAGCACGCCAGTGACCAGCACCGTGAGCAGCCCGCCGAGCAGCGCGAGCCGCAACTCCCGCCGGAACTCGGCGCGCACGGTCGGATGCCGCCAGGTCGAGGGCCGCGCGCCTTCCGCGACAACGCCGAGCGCCAGGGCGGCGGCGGCCAGCGCAACCTGCAAACCGCGTCGCGGTGGCGCGCCGAGGCTTTCCAGCAGCCGCGGCAGCAAAGCCGTGCCATGGGTTGCGGACACGCCAAGGCCCTCCCTGCCGTATGCAGCCGATACGCGGCGCGACGGCCGGTGGTTCCCCGCCCGGTCCGGTCAGCCGCCCCGGCTGCGCACGCGTTCGCGATGGGCGGTGTAGAGGCCGCTCGCCGCGATCACGGCCGCGCCGAGCAGCGTCCAGCCATCCGGCACGTTGCCGAACACCACGAGGCCGAGCAGGCCGGAGGTCAGGAGCTGCGCGTAGGAGAAGGGCGCGAGCACCGTCGCCGGCGCCGAGCGGAAGGCGAGCACGACCAGATATTGCGCGGCGGAGGAGACCAGCCCGATCAGCAGGCCGAGCCCGATCTGGCCGGCGTCCGGCATTGCGAGATGCCCGCCGAACAGGAAGGTCGCGGGCAGCAGCAGGCTGGTCACCACGAAGCCGACACTGGCCGTCCAGAGCAGCGTGGTCTGCGGCGGATCGAGCGTGCCCATCTTCCGCGTCACGACCAGCGCCGAGGCCCAGGACGCGGCCGAGGCCGCGGGCAGCAAGGCCGCCGGCGTGAAGACGTCGCTGCCGGGGCGGACGATGATCAGCATCCCGGCCAGGCCGGCGGCGATCGCGGACCAGCGGCGCCAGCCCACGCGCTCCTTCAGGAAGATCATGGACAGCACGGTCACGAAGACCGGCGAGACGAAGCTGAGCGAGGTCGCCTCGGCCATCGGCAGGCTCTGCAGGGCCATGATGAACAGGATCGCCGATCCCACCACGCCGAAGCCGCGCAGAACCTGCAGCCGCGGCGCGCGCGTGCGCAGGAGCCCCGACCCGCCGCGGCGCATCAGCGGCAGCAACGCCAACCCGAAGAAGGCGAGGTAGCGCAGCCACGCGATCTCCGGCGCCGGCAGGCTGCGGCCGAGATACTTCGCCATGGCGTCGGAGCAGGAGAAGAGCGCGATCGCTGTCAGCAGCAGCGGGATGCCGCGCATCGGATCGTCGCGCCGCCCTGTCGGCGGGTCGGACATGGACGCAAGCAATGCACGCCCGGTCCCGCGCGGTCCATCCGCAAGCACGGGACGAGGGCATGCGCGGTGCGCACGGGGTGGCGGGACGGCAGGGCCGCCCCTAGATTGAGGGCCCTCCCCCAGGCTGCCGAGGACGCCTCTTGTCGCCACTGCCCCCGACCGCGAAGCCGCTCGATCCCGCGAAGTTCCGGAATCCCGAACTGACGGCGAAGGGGGAGCGGCGCGCGACGGTCGCGCTGGCGGCGCTCGGCACGCTCTGGGTGAACACCGGGACGCTCTGCAACATCGCCTGCGCGAACTGCTACATCGAGAGCAGCCCGCGCAACGACGCACTATCCTACATCGCCGCCGCCGAGGTCACCGCCTATCTGGATGAGGCCGCGACGCTGCGGCTGCCGCTCGAAGAGGTCGGCTTCACCGGCGGCGAGCCCTTCATGAACCCGGACCTGGTACCGATGCTCGCCGACGTGCTATCGCGGCCGGGGCTGCGGGCGATCGTCCTGACCAATGCGATGCAGCCGATGCGCCGCTACGCCGGCGACCTGCTCGCGCTGAAGGACCGCTTCGGGACGGAGCGGCTGACGATCCGGGTCAGCCTCGATCACCACGACGCGACGCATCACGACGTCGAGCGCGGCGAGGGCAGCTTCGCGAAGACGATTGAGGGGCTGGAATGGCTCGCGCGGCAGGGCTTCGCGCTGCATGTCGCGGGCCGGCGGACCTTCGGCGGCGAGAACGAGGCGAGCCTGCGCGCGGGCTTCGGCGCGCTCTTCGCCCGGCACGGGATCGGCGTGGATGCGCAGGATCCGGTCGCGCTGATGCTCTTCCCCGAGATGGATGCTCGCGCCGACGTGCCGGAGATCACGGAGGCCTGCTGGGGCATCCTGGGCAAGTCGCCGGAGAGCGTCATGTGCGCGTCCTCGCGCATGGTGGTGAAGCGCAAGGGCGCGGCGCGGCCGGCCGTGGTCGCCTGCACGCTGCTGCCCTACGACCCGGCCTTCGAACTCGGCGCGACGCTGGAGGAGGCTTCGCGGCCCGTGGCGCTGAACCATCCGCATTGCGCGAAGTTCTGCGTCCTCGGCGGCGCGGCCTGCTCGCGCTGACGCCATGGCCTTCGACGTCCTGCCCGGCCTCGGCCGGCCTTTCCGGCGCGTCGAGGATCCGCGGCTGCTGACCGGCGGCGGCCGCTACACCGCCGATCTGGTGCCGCCGGGCGTGCTGCATGCGGTGTTCCTGCGCTCGCCTTACGCGCATGCGCGGGTGCTGGGCGTGGACGCCGCGGCCGCGCGCGCCATGCCAGGCGTCGCGGCGGTGATCACGGCCGAGGATGCCGCCGCCCTCGGCCACAATCCCGCGCTGACCGAGATCCGCTTCCCCGATGGCCGCCGCCATGTCGAGCCGCCGCGGCTGCCCATTTCGCAGGGGCGCGTGCGGCATGTCGGCGAGATCGTGGCGATGCTGGTCGCGGAAACGCCGGCCCAGGCGCGCGACGCGGCCGAGGCGGTGATGGTGGACTACGATCCCCTGCCCGCCGTGACGGACGCCGAGGCCGCGCTGCGTCCCGGCGCGCCGCTGCTGCATGACGAGGCGCCACGCAACCTGGTCTGCGACTGGCGCAAGGGCGATGCCTCGGCCGTAGAGGCGGCGATCGCGCGGGCAGCGCATGTTACGCGGCTCGCGATGCGCTCCCCGCGCATCGTCGCGGGCTACCTCGAGACCCGCGCTGCGCTGGCCGAATGGGACGCGGGACGCGTGACGCTGACCACGCCGTCGCAGGGCGTGCACGTCCTGCACCGCATGCTGTGCGACCATATCCTGGGCTGGCCGCGGGAGAGGCTGCGGGTGGTCACGCCCGATGTCGGCGGCGGCTTCGGGCCGAAGCTGCCGCCCTATCCCGAACAGGCGCTGGTCTGCCTGGCGGCCGACCGGCTGCGACGCGGCGTCTTCTGGGTGCAGGACCGCAGCGAGCATCACCTCGGCGACACGCATGCGCGCGACCTCGTCGCGGAGATCACGCTGGCGCTGGACGCAGAGGGCCGGTTCACCGCGGTGAAGGTGCAGGCCGTTGCGAATTTCGGGGCCTATGTGTCCAGCGTGAACCCCACCATCCCGACCGGCGGCATGGCAAAGGTGCTGACCGGCCTCTACGACATCCCGGCGGCCTCCATCGCGATGCGCTGCGCCTTCACCAACACCGTGCCCGTGGATGCCGTGCGCGGTGCCGGCAAGCCGGAGACGCTGGTGCTGCTGGAACGCGCGGTGGACCACGCGGCGCGCGAGACCGGACGCGATCCCGTGGCGCTGCGGCGGCTGAACCTGGTGCGGGCGTTCCCGTACCGCACGGCGCTCGGCTACGATTACGACAGCGGGGACTACCAGGCGCTGATGGACGCGGCGCTGCGGGAGGCCGACGATGCCGGCTATGCCGCGCGGAAGGCGGCGTCGCGCGCGAATGGCAGGCTGCGCGGACGCGGCCTGTCGTGCCATCTGCATGGCTCCGGCGGCTGGGGCGACGAGACCTCCATCGTGCAGGTCCTGCCGGACGGCACGATCGAGGCGCGGACCGGGACGCAGAACCAGGGCCAGGGTCACGGCACCGTCTATGCCCAGGTGATCGCGGCGGCCTTCGGGGTGACGCCCGACCGCGTGCGGATCGTGCAGGGCGACAGCGACCGCATCCCACGCGGCGGCGGGACCGGCGGGTCGTCCTCCACCATCATCTCCTCCACCACGCTGTCGCGCGCGGCGGAGGCCGCGGTGGAGAGCGGGAAGGAGACAGCGGCAAGGCTGCTGGAAGCGGCGGCGGTGGACATCGAATGGCAGGCCGGGCGCTACGTCATCGCCGGGACGGATCGCAGCGTGTCCGTCTTCGATGTTGCGAGGGAAGCCGGCGCGCTGGAAGGCCGGGCGGATTTCGCGGACACCGTGGTGACCTGGCCGGCAGGGGTCGCGGTGGCCGAGGTCGAGGTGGATGCGGAGACCGGCGCCGTGACGCTGGACCGCTTCGGATGTTCCGTGGATGCGGGGGTGGTGGTGAACCCGCTGCTGCTGGCCGGGCAGCTGCATGGCGGCTTCGCCGCGGGGATCGGCCAGGCGCTGATGGAGGAGGCGCGCTACGATGGGGATGGTCAGCTGCTGACGGCGACGCTGATGGACTATGCGATGCCGCGGGCGGGGGACCTGCCGGCCTTCGCGCATGCGCTGGAGGGCGTGCCCTCGCCGAACAACGCGCTGGGCATCAAGGGCGTGGGCGAGCTGCCGACCAACGGCGCGCCGGCGGCGGTGGCGAATGCGGTCGCCGACGCGGTCGGCGCGCATGTGGAACTGCCGATGACGGCGGAGAAAGTGTTCCGAGCGCTGCGGGCGTCCTGAAGCCCTCTCCCCTCCTTATGGGGGAGAGGGTTGGGTGAGGAGGAAGCGCAAGACGACGAGAGCGCTCATCCACCGCCGCGCCCCCCTCACCCATCCCTCTCCCCCCGTTGGGGGAGAGGGCTTCAGGAAAGCGGGGTACGGCGTGGCCGCCTCAGTGCGCGCCACCCATCGCGGCCGGGTTCGGCTTGCGCAGCAGGAAGACCAGCGGGATGGCGCAGAAGAACAGCAGCGCCATCAGCACCAGCACGTCGTTGTAGGCCAGGATCAGCGCCTCCCGCTGCACCAGCGCATAGACGCGGCGCAGCGCGGCGGTCGCCGCGTCGGCGTCGGACAGGCGCTGCCCCAGCGCGCTGGTCATCTGGTCCACGAAGTTGGTCGCCCCCGTCCGCGCCCAGCTCACCTGTTCGCCGAGTTGCACGCGATGGAGATAGCCGCGGTCCTGCACCAGCGTGTTGATCAGCGCGAGCCCGACCGCGCCGCCGAGGTTCCGCGTGAGGTTATAGAGCCCCGATGCGTTCTTCAGCATGGAGGGCGCGAGCGTCCCCAGCGCGAACTGGTTGACAGGGAGCATGGTGAACATCATCGCGAAGCCACGCAGCCCCAGCGGGAAGGCGAGCTCGGGGAAGGCGCTCTGCGCCGTCAGGCGCGCGGTGAGCCAGACCGCGACGCCGAACATCGCAAGCCCGAGCGCCAGCATGATCCTCATGTCCATCACACGCGCGAGCCGACCGGCGATCGGCGCGCCGGCGAACATGCAGGCGCCGGTGATGAACATCACCTCGCCGATCTGGAGCGAGTCGTAGCCCCGTACGCGGCCGAGGAAGAGCGGGATCAGGTAGACCGAGCCATAGAGCCCGATGCCGACGGTGAAGCTGAAGAGGCTGCCGATGGCGAAGTTGCGGTCGGTGAAGGCGCGGAGCTCCACGATGGGGTCCTTCACCGTCAGCGTGCGCCAGAAGAAGCCGATGCCGGCCGCCGCGGCGACCAGGGCGAAGCCGCGCACGGTCTCGTCCGCCAGCCAGTCCCAGCGCGGGCCTTCCTCCATCACGTATTCGAGGCTCGCGAGGAAGACCGCCATCAGCCCGAGTCCCCACCAGTCGAAGCGCGCCAGCACCGACCGGTCGGGCCTGTCGATGTCGAGCGTGGACCACACCGCGAAGGCGACCAGCGCGCCGACCGGCACGTTGATCAGGAACAGCCAGTGCCAGGAAAACGCCTGAGTGAGATACCCGCCGAGCGTCGGGCCGATCGTCGGCGCCAGCGTCGCAGTCAGGCCGATCAGAACCGACATCCGCACGCGCTGCGGCCCGCGGAACAGCAGGAAGGACGTCGCGAAGACCGTCGGGATCATCGCCCCGCCCAGGAAGCCCTGCAGCGCGCGGAAGACGATCATCATCGGCAGGCTGGTCGCGAAGGCACAAAGGAAGGACGACGCCGTGAAGCCCAGTGCCGAAAGCGTGAACAGCACCCGCGTGGAGAGCATCCGCGACAGCGTGCCCGACAGCGGGATCATGACGATCTCCGCGATCAGGTAGCTTGTCTGGATCCAGCTCGCCTCGTCGGGGCTGGCTGAAAGCCCCGCCTGGATCTCGCTGATCGAGGCCGCGACGATCTGGATGTCCAGGATGGCCATGAACATCCCGAAGACCATCGCCATGAAGCCGATGAATTCGGCGCGCCCGACCGCGGGCGCCGCGGAAGGCGCGCCTGCGGTCGTGGCGCTCATCGGTCGAACAGGCCCCGGACGGTGGCGGCCGCGGCACCGAAGACGCCGCGCGGCGCATCTGGGTTTTCGCGCGTGTCCACCTCGGCCTCGACCGACAGGCCGGGGCGCAGCAGAGCCAGGCGCTCCGTGTCTTCCGGCGCGATGGCGACGCGCACGGGCACGCGCTGCACGATCTTGGTGAAGTTGCCGGTCGCGTTCTCCGGCGGCAGCAGGCTGAACAGGCTGCCCGTCGCGGGCGCCAGGCTCTCGACGCGGCCGCGCAGTTCGAGGCCCGGCAGCGCGTCCACCGTCACGATCACGGGCTGGCCGACGCGCATGCGGGTCAGCTGCGTTTCCTTGAAGTTCGCCAGGACCCATTGCCGCTCCGGCGGCGGCGCGACGGCAATGAGCTGCTGGCCCGCGCGGACGTGCTGGCCGAGCTGCGCGGCGCGGTTGCCGACGATGCCCTCGAAGGGCGCGCGGATGACCGTGTAGTCCAGCGCGTTCTTCGCGAGGTCGCGCGAGGCGATCGCGGACAGCCGCCGCGCCTCGGCCTGGCGGCGGTTCGCTTCCAGCACCGGCAGCGCCTGGCGCTGAACGGCAAGCTGGGCCTGGTTGGCGGCGACCGCGGCCTCGGCCTTGCGGAGGTCGGCCACCGCCTGGTCCACGGACTGGCGGGACGCGTAGTTGCCGCGCACCAGCTCCTGCGCGCGGGCGGCGTCGGTTGCGGCGCGCTGGCGCTCCGCCTCGGCGGAGGCGACCTGCGCCTCGGCAGCCGTGACCTGGGCGCGCTGCTGGGCGATCTGCTCGCCGAAGGTGGCGATGGCCGCCTCGGATTCCGCCACATTGGCCTCGGCTTGCGCGAGCCGCGCCTGCCAGTCCTGCTGCTCCAACCGGATCAGCGGCTGGCCGGCCTGGACGCGCTGGTTGTCGGTCACCAGGATCTCGGCGACATCGCCCTCGATGCGAGAGGACAGCACGGCGATGTCGCCGGCGATCGTCGCGTTGTCGGTGCTCATCAGGAAACGCGCCGTGGTCCACCACCAGGTGCCGCCGACCGCGGCCGCGGCCAGCGCGATCAGGAGCAGGAAGGGGCGCAGCCGGCGGAACAGGCTCTTCCGCGGCAGGGGCTCGGCGGGGCCGACGGGGGACAGCAACCCGTCCCTGGGCGCTTCCTTGGTTCGGCTTTCGGGGGAGATGGCGTTCATCGAGGCTTCCAAACTGAACGGTTCAGTCTAGTTAGGGGAGGTTTACGCCTTGGCAAGCCCCAACGCAAGCCGGAACTGAACGGTTCAGTTTAGCCTTGTCTCGCCGCGCCGCCCTCGCCAGATTGCGGCCATGTCCACGGCCCTCGCCGAAGCGCCCCCGCCGGTCTCCCGCATTCTCTCGCGCAAGCGCCGCGCCATCCTGGATGCGGCAGCCCTGCTGTTCTGCGGCCAGGGCTATGGCGCGGTGTCCATGGACGCCGTCGCCAAGGCCGCCGGCGTGTCCAAGGCCACGCTCTACGCGCATTTCACCGGCAAGGACGCGCTGTTCGCAGAGATCGTGGCCGAGCGGCTCGCCCAGGTCCGGGCCGAGACCGAGGCCCAGGCCCCGCACGACCTGCCGCCCGCCGAGGCGCTGCGGGCGATGGGCCGGCACTGGCTGCGCTTCATGCTCGCGCCGCGGACGCTCGCGATCTACCGCATCGTGATCGGGGAGGGCGCGCGATTCCCGGACCTCGCCCGCGCCTTCCACGCCGCCGGCCCGAACCAGGGCCGGGCCTGGCTGACCGGCTGGATCGCCGAGGAGGTGTCGCGCGGACGGCTGCGCGCGGACGCCGATCCCCGCCTGGCGGCGGAGCAGATGATCGGGCTGCTGCGCGGAGACCTTTACCTCCGCTCGGTGCTCGGCCTGGCGGGCGAGCCGACGGAGGCCGAGATCGCGGCGGTGGTGGACGCGGCGTCGGACACCTTCCTCCGCGCCTTTGCGGCCCCCTCCCCCGCCGCCTGAGCGCGGAGTAGGAGTGTCACCCGCTTTCTCCAACGGAGACGTCGCATGAAGCTGACCTGGTTCGGCCACTCCGCCTACCGCCTCGAATTCGGCACGTCGGTCGTGATGATCGACCCCTTCCTGACCGGCAATCCCGTCTTCGACGGCGATCCCGTCGCCGCGTCCGCGGGGGCGACGCATGTGCTGCTCACCCACGGCCATGCCGACCACGTCGGCGATGCGCTTGCGATCTCGCAGCGCACCGGTGCGAAGGTCGTCGCGAACTACGAGATCTGCATGTGGCTGGGGAAGAAGGGCCTGACAGCCATGGACCCCATGAATTCCGGCGGCACTACCGACCAGGGCGACTTCACGGCGACGCTGACGATCGCCTTCCACTCGAGCTCCGTCATGGACGATGACGGCATCACGCACGACCTCGGCCTGCCGCACGGCATCGTGGTCACGCCGAAGGACCCGGGAGAGCCGACGCTCTATCACATGGGCGACACCGAGGTGTTCTCCGACATGGCGCTGATCGACGAGCTGCACCGCCCCTCCGTCGCCATCGTGCCGGTCGGCGATCGCTTCACCATGGACGGCAAGCGCGCCGCGCTGGCGGTCCGGCGCTTCCTGCCGACCGTGCGGACTGCCATCCCGTGCCATTGGGGCACCTTCGGCCTGCTCCAGCAGACCCCGGACGCCTTCATCAAGGCCATGGAAGGCGCGGAGGCCCGGGTCGTCGTCCCGGAGAAGGGCGTGGCCATGACGCTTTGATCTGCCGTGGTGGCAGGGGCTCCCCTGCCCCGCCGGTAGGGGCAACGGAAAATTTGTTCGCGCCGACGCGACGAACCGTGGCGGCTCCGCGTTAAGTCTGTTATGTTTTCCATATTGCGACGGGTTCCCGATACGGAATCGGGTGAAAGATTGAGGACCGTGCCGTGAGGGTCCTTCCTGTCATCGCCTTGATACCGACGCTGTCCTCCCCGGCAGCAACGCCGGAGGTCGCGCGGCATCGCACCGCCGGGTCCGACTTCCCGGTCGCCTCCGCGGTCGAGGTTCAGGGCAACGTGTCCATGGTGCACCTGTCCGGCGTCTCGCCGCCGCTGTCGCGCAGCGATCTCGGCGACACGCGGGCGCAGACCATGTCCGTGCTCGGCACGATCGAGGCGACGCTGCACCGGCTGCAGCTCGACCTCGGCGACATCGTGCGGATGCAGGTCTTCCTGGTCGGCGATCCCCTGAAGGACGGCCGGATGGATTTCGAGGGCTTCATGGAAGCCTACCGCACCTTCTTCGGCACCCCGATCCAGCCCAACCTGCCGGTCCGCACGGTCTTCCAGGTTGCGGCGCTGTCCAACCCCGACTGGCTGGTCGAGATCGAGGTCAGCGCCGCCCGGCCGCGCAAAGCCGCCTAG
>NZ_JBNXUM010000051.1:0-32409 GCF_050563545.1 Falsiroseomonas sp. HW251 | reverse complement strand
GGAGAAGATCGAGCGCGGGTACCTTGGGTCGCTGCTGCGGCTGACGCTGCCTCGTGCAAGGCACACTGGATGGGCGGCAGCCGCCCGGGGGCGAGCCTCCCGCGGCTCCTGGCACATGTTCCGGTCACCTGGGCCGAGCAACGCAGGGACTTTCAGCGACGCTGAACCGAGCCTGATGCGCCGCGACCGACCGAGATGGGTGGAAAGCGGATCCTGCGCGGCGCGCGGCTTGCAGCAGCCAGGCTCTTCCGAGATCGACCCTGGTCAATCCGGTGGGATGCCGGCGAACGCGACCGTCGTCCGCAGGAGCCTGCTGCAAGCAGGTGATCGACTTCGTCACTCCCCCGCTGCACGAACCACCTTGATGTCGGCCTGCGCCGCCCAGGCCTGGACATCCTCGCGGCGCAGCGCCGCCGCCATCAGGTCGGGGAACTGGTCGGGCGTGCAGGCGAAGACCGGCGCGCCGAGGGTCGCTACCTCGGCGGCAAGCGCAGCATCGAACGACGGGCGCCCGCTGTCACTCAGCGCCAGTAGGACGATCACGTTGACCCCCACGGCAACCAGCGTGGCCAGCCGCGCGAGCAGCGCATCCCGGCTGCCGCCTTCGTAGAGGTCGGAGATCAGGATCAGATGCGACTTGGTCGGCCGCTCGATCCGCTGCGCGCAATAGTCGACGGCCTGCGCAATGTCCGTCCCGCCGCCAAGCTGCACACCGAACAGCACCTCCACGGGGTCGGCAAGCTCGTCGGTGAGATCGAGCACCGCAGTGTCGAAGCAGACCAGCCGCGTCGTCACCACCGGCAGCGACGCCATCACGGCCGAGAAGATGGAGGCATAGACCACCGAGGTCGCCATCGATCCCGACTGGTCCACGCACAGCACTACCTCGTCGAGATCGACGAGACGACGCTGCCGGCGCTGGAAGCCGACCAGGCGCTGCGGCACGACGGTGCGGAGGTCAGGCTGGTAGTGATGCAGGTTCGCCTGGATGGTGCGCGGCCAGTCGATGTCCGCGAAGCGCGGGCGGCTGGTGCGGCGCGCCCGGTTCGCCGCGCCACGAAGTGCCTCCGCCGTACGGCGTTCCAGCCGCTCCATCAGCGCGGCCACGACCTTGCCGATGACCTCGCGCGCGATCGCCTTGGTCTTCTCCGGCATTACCGACCGCAGCGTCACGAGGTCCGCGACGAGGTTCACGTCGGCCTCGACGACCGCAAGGAACTCGGGCTCCAGCAGCATCTGCTTCAGGCCCAGGCGCTCGAAGGCGTCCCGCTGCACGATCTGCACGACGGGCGCCGGGAAATACCGGCGGATGTCGCCCATCCATGTCGCGACGCTGGGCGCGGAACGGCCGAGCCCGCCGCGTCCCCGCTTCTTCGTGTCGTCGCCATCGCCGTAGAGCGCGGTGAGCGCCGTGGAGAGGCGGCGGTCCGGGTCCGCCAGCGCCTCCTCCTCGCCACCGACGGCCAGGCGCCAGCGGCGCTCGCGTTCCTGGTCGGACATCAGCCGGGCTCCTTCGCCAGGATGCCGCGCAGCCGCGCGAAATGGCGCGCCCATGCCTGATCCGAGTCGGGCGCGAGAACGCGGCCGGGCAGCCCGCCGGAATTGCGGGCCAGCACGGCATCCAGCAGGCGCCGGCGCTGCATGCGGTCCAGCGCGGAGAGCACGCGCCGCAGCAGCGGCAGATGCTCCATGAAGTCGACGGGATCGAGCGCGACCAACCAGCGGTCAACGGCCTCCCGCAGCGCGGCATCGTGGATGAGCCTCTCCCCGCCGCCATCGAAGAAGCCGTCGAAGAAATCCGCCGCCTCGGCCGTCGCGCGGCCGGGCGAAAGCATGCGGCCGAGAAGCGTCGCCGCCGCCCCGGCGTCCATCGCCCCGGCCTCGTAAAGCAGGCGCGCCGCGGTGCCGGCCAGCAGCAGCGAGGCCTGCGCGTCAGCAACCAGCGCCGCCAGCGCCCCGCGCCAGGCCTGCAGCGTCCCGGCGTCCTCAAACAGGACCAGCGCGGCATCGGCGGCGCGCAAGGTCCGGCGCAGCGATGCCGCGGCCTCTCGGTCAAGGTTGCGCGCGGCATAGGGCAGCCCGATCGCGGCCTGGGCCGCGATGCGCCCGAACAGTCCGACGGCGGGGCCGAGGTCGGTCTGCCGCGCCTGGCCATAACGCAGGAGGTTCGCGAGCGGCGGCAGCGCCGCGAGCAACTCCCCGGCGTCGTCGGTATGCGCGGCACGCACATCGAGCAGCGCCATGCCCGCCGCGGCGGCGTCCGGCATCTGAGCGGTCAGCCCTTCCAGCACCAGTTCAGCCGCGTGGCCGAGGCTCTGCGCGTCCTGCAGCCGCCGCGCCAGGCGGCCTGCGGCGGCCTGCGCGATTGTCGGGCCAAAGACCAGGTTCTCGACCAGCCGTACGGCAAGCTCCGGCTCCCAGCGGAGGATCCAGCGCTCGCGGAAGGTGCCGCGACTGCCGCCAGGGTCTTGCAAGGTGCCCCAGGGAACGTCGAGCAGCAGCAGGCGATGCAGCAGCGTCGAACGCGCCAGCCCGGCCTCGCTGCGGAGGTCCAGCGCAAGCTCGCGGTCCAGCGCCTCCGGCTTCAGCTTCAGCCGCCTCTGCTCACGCGCGAGGTCTTCCAGCAGCGGCGCCTGCGGCGCGCCCTCGGCGACGCTGCCGACCTCGTTCCCGACCAGCAGCGGCCGCGCGACCTGTGCCCACATCGCGGCCTCGCCGAAGCAGAGGCAGGCCAGCGCGGCCTCGCGCAGCTCCTCGAAGCCCGGCGCGGGCCGGCCGCGCAGCGCGGCGAGCGCGACCGCGAGGCGCTGCGCCTCGATGATGGAGGCAGTGGAGATCAGGTGGCCCTCGGCGCGCAGCGCGGCGGCGATGCGGCCGAGCCATCGCGTGCTCGCGTGGGCGGCCGGCGTGTCCCAGAGATGCGCGCACCAGCCCGGTGCGACGACGCCGGCCCCGTAGCCGCTGTCGAAGGCGAGGCGCGGCGAGGTCCACGGTGCCCAGGTCGCGACCATCCGGCGCTTCGGGGCATCACGCAGCAGCGCACGATCGGCCGACAGCGGCACCTTCGCCGCCAGCGCCGGCGCGTGCCAGGCGCCACAGACCACCGCGACGGCGCCGTCGGTCTCGCGCCGCGCCCGCGCGATCTCGAGGCGCATATGCGCTTCCCGCGCGGCTTCGCGGTCCTTGGGCGGCGGCGCGGCCTCGCGCAGCACGGCCATGGCCTCGGCAACGGCCGCGAAGACCGGGCCGGGCTCCGGATTCTCCTCGATGACGTCGCGCCACCAGCTCTCGCCATCCTCGTAGCCCGCGGCCTTCGCCAGCACGCCGACGGGATCGCGCTGCAGCGGGTTGGTCTCCTCCGTCGCCGGCGGCGGCGCGTCTTCCGGCATCTCCGCCTCGCCCGCTTGCGGCACGCGCCAGGCCGAGGGTAGGTCGATGAAGCGGCACGCCGCCCCGTGCCGCAGCGTCCAGAGCGCTGCCTGGTATTCCGGCGAGAAGCGCGCCAACGGCCAGAACCGCGCATGGCCCGGCTCGTCCGGCGGATAGGCCAGCAGGGCGACCGGCGGGACCATGCCGGGCTCGCCCAGCAGTGGGATCAGCGGCGTCGCATCGGCCGGTCCCTCGATCAGCACGCAAGCTGGCTTCACCGCGTCCAGCGCCTCGACCAGACGGCGCGCAGACCCCGGCCCGTGGTGCCGGACGCCGAAGACGTGAAGGTCAGACAAGGCCGGCGAGCGCGGCGTAGTAGTCCGCGTAGTCCGACCGCTTCTTCATGACGGTCTCCAGGTATTCCTCGAGCACGACCTTGTCCTGAACGGGGTCCTTGACGATGGCGCCGATCATGTTCGGCGCGACGCCCTCCGCGCTCAGCGTGCCGCCATTGAAATAGGCGGCGTGCGACAGGCCGCCCATCATCACCGCGATCGCCTCCGCGGTGGACAGGCTGCCCGACGGCGTCTTCAGCGAGACCTTGCCGTCGCCGGTCTGGCCGTTGCGCAACTCGCGGAAGATCGCGACGACGCGGGCCACTTCCTCCGCCACGTTCTTCGGCGCGGGCAGGTCGAGGCCCGCGGCCATCTCGCCGACGCGACGGGTGACGATCGCGATCTCCTGCTCCATGTCGGCCGGCAGGGGCAGCACCACCACGTTGAAGCGCCGCTTGAGCGCCGAGGAGAGCTCGTTCACGCCCTTGTCGCGATGGTTCGCGGTCGCGATCAAGTTGAAGCCGCGCCGCGCATTGACGGCCGTGTTCAGCTCCGGCACCGGCATCATCTTCTCCGACAGCACGGTGATCAGCGTGTCCTGCACGTCCGATCCCATGCGGGTCAGCTCCTCCATCCGGCAGACCTTGCCGGCCTCCATCGCGCGCATCAGCGGTGTCGGCACCAGCGCGTCGCGGGACGGGCCGTGCGCCAGCAGCTGCGCGTAGTTCCAGCCGTAGCGGATCTGGTTCTCGTCGGTGCCGGCGGTGCACTGGATCACCAGGCCGGAATCGCCGCTGATCGCCGCGGCCAGGTGTTCCGACACCCAGCTCTTCGCCGTGCCGGGCACGCCGAGCAGCAGCAGCGCACGGTCCGTCGCGATCGTCGCGACGGCGGTCTCGATTAGCCGGCGGTCGCCGACATATTTCGGCGCGATCGGCGTGCCGCTCGCGTCGCCGCCTATCATGTAGGTCACCACCGATCGCGGGGAGAGCAACCAACCCGCCGGCCGCGGCCCGTCATCGGCGGCAGCGAGTGCCGCGAGTTCCGCGGCGTGGATCGTCTCCGCCGGCAGGCGCAGCAGGTCAGTCATGGCGTGTGTCCCGGGATGAGCATGGCATTGAGTCGCAGCGCATCGAGGCGCGGTTCGGCGATGGACAGCCCGCCCGCGACGAAGCGTTCGATCAGCGCGGCGGCAGCCGGCGCGTCGGCGAGCATGCCGAGGGCGAGGAGGCCCGCGGCGAGGAGGCGCTCGCGCGCCTGGCGCGCCAGCGGCTGCTCCTCGGCCGGCGTCGGCACCGTGGCAAGCAAAGCGGCGAGGCCCGGGCCCTCGACCTGCTTCAGGGTCAGCGCACCCGGATCGCCGGCAGCGAGGCGCAGGGGCAGCCGGAACTGCGGATCGGCGTCGCGGCGAAGCCGTTCCGCCACCAGCCGCAGCCGCTCCTCGCGCCCCAGCCGCGCGGCGAGCGAGGCCAGAGCCGTGTCGTGCAGCGCACCTGCCAGGGCGCGGTCGCGCAGCGCCGGCAGCAGCGCCGCCGAGCCGGTCTCCGCCGCCATCGCTTGCAGCAGGGCGCCCGCCTCGTCCTCACGCGGCGGCAGCAGGGCCAGCAGGCGGTGCTCCGACAAGCCGAGCGCGGCGGCGAGGCCGGGAAACCCGACCTCCTGCGCCAGGGCGGCGCGCCGCGCACGCGCCGCCGCGCCGGTCAGCGGGTTCACTTCCAACCGCTGGATCAGCAGCACGCGGCGCAGCGTGAAGAAGCCGGCGAGTTCCTGCTCCGCCGCGCGCGTCGCCTCGTCCGAGCCGGGGCCGAGCCGCGCGAGCAGCCCACGGGCAAGCTGCTTCGCACGCGGCGAGCGGTCATTCGCGAAGGCGGCCAGCAGGGGCGCGTCCTCCTCCTCCAGCAACTCCGCGAGCAGTTCCAGGATCTGCACGCGCCGGTCCGCCGGCTCCGACGGCGCGCGCGCGGCGATCAGGGTGCGGGCGGCGGCGGGATCGGCGCGGCGCAGGCGCCGCAATTCCGCACGACAGGCGCGCCAGGGCCATGCCGCCCAGCTCGCTTCCGTCAGCGCGGACGCGCCGGACGCGGCCTCGCCGCGCAGCCAGTCGAGCCAAGGGCCATAGGCATCGGGCAGCCAATCGTCGCCGGAGGCGGGCATCCAGTCCGCGGGATGCATGACGCGGCCGCGCGCGAGCATCAGGCCGATGAGCCTCGCCTTCTCCGCTTCGTCGCGGAGCGAGGCCATTAGCCGGCGCGCGATCTCGCGAGCGTCGTTCGGCGGCGCGGGCAGGCCGAGCCGCGGCAGAGGGGGCCGGTCTTCGAGTGGCGAGCCCGGCCGAAGGCGGAAGGCGACCTCCAGCGCCTGTCCGGCGATCGCGGCCAGCGCGAGTTCGCCGCCTGCGCCCGGCCCCGCGACGTCGCGCCATTCGGGCGGTGCCGCCTCCGCCGCCGGGCGGCCCGCCATCCAGGCGGCGCGCAGCGCCCCGAGCGCGGCCTCGATCTCACGCAAGGCCGAGCCGTCCCCAGTCGCTCTGGGCCGCCAGCAGCGTCAGGCGGCCACCGGACCACAGGCCGCAGGCAACCCGCAGGCGACTGCCGAGCGCCACCGGTGGCGGGGCTTCGACCAGCGGCAAGGCGGTGTCGCCACGGCGCCACCAGGCTGCGCCCGACCGCTCCGTGGCGATCCGGCCTTCCGGCAGCAGCACAGGCGCAAGCTGGGCCCAGGGCGAGGCCTCGAGCCGCGCGAGCCAGGCCGCGAGGGGATCGACATCGTCTGGCTCCGGCCAAGGCTGCTTCGGGGACAGCGATGCGCCGCGCTCGACGATCAGGGCGCGCAGCGGGGCGCGGGCGGGAAAGAAGGCCAGCGTCGCCTCGAACTGGTCGCCGGCGGCGAAGGCCGCGCTGCGCCGCCCCGCCGAGGCCGGGAAGTAGTCCAGCAGCAGCGCGAAGCGCGGGCCCTCGGGCCGCAGGTTCATCAGCCAGGTCGAGACGCTGACCAGCCCGTCGCGCCGCGTCGCGACCTGCTCGCCCACCGCTTCCCAGGTGCTGGCGCAGCGCGGCGCGTCGGGGGCGGTCAGCAGGTCCTCGCGGCTTTCGGTCACTGCGACCTCCCGCCGCAGTTCCGCATCCTCAGGCGCGGCGCGAAAGGCGCGGCAGAGCAGCACCAGCTTGCCGAACTCCACCAGCAACGCGTCGGGCCGCTCCGGCGCTGGCAGCGCCAGCAGGCGGGACGGCAACTCGTCAAGCCGTGCCGCAAGCGCGCCGGCCTTGCCGTCCACCAGCCGCGCCGCGATGCGGCGGCAGCGTTCGCCGGCTTCGCCGAGGAAGCCGACCAGCCCGGTGCGCAGTTGGTCGGCGGTCCAGCGGTCCAGTTCCTCGGTGGCCGCGAGCAGGCTCGCCTGGGTGTCCGCTGCACGCCTGGCCGCGGCGGCGGCCTTGCGTGCCTCGGAAGCAGGGTCCGGTGCCGCGTCCGGCTCGGGTCTGGCAGCGTCGTCGAGGCTCCTTGCGGCGTCGCCGCGGCTTGACGGCGGCGCGCCCTTGCGTCGCCGCCCCACCCATTCCGCCACCCAGGCCGGCGGTTCCGCGACGGGCATAGCGGCGCCGTCGACGACCATCCACATCAGGGCAAGGCCGTGCTTGCAGGGGAACTTGCGCGATGGGCAGGTGCACTTGCTTCCGACGTCGGTGACATCGGCCATGACGCGATATGGATTGGCGCCCGAGCCCTGGCATTCCCCCCAGACCAGAACGTCGTCCGCGCTGCGGCCAAGCCCCGACCACTTGGCCGGCCTGATAAGCCCAGCGGCGGCGTTCAGCGCCGCCTGGTCAGGTGCGGCTGTCTCAATCTGGCTACGGGAGAGCACCATAGGATCGGGGAAAGCCAATAGCCGATTTCGTTCTCCGCGGCAGCCTGATCTGTCTGGGCCCAAAGGTGCGCGTCTAGGCCGCGGCAGGAGACTTGTCGTCGCGGAACCGGGCGAAGACGCGGTCGATCTCGGACCTGGCTATCCCGGTATGTCAGTCGCTTTGGCGTCGGCAGGACGCCTTTCGGGCCTTCGTGCCGAATAGAAAGTTGGGCGGCAGCACTGCCCGAGCGGTGGAACGGCTGAAGGCCGCGAGCCGGTGCCGCCGAAAGTGACTCACGATCAACGACTTAAGCTTGAGGGTAAAATCGGCCAACCCTCAAGGTTCGGAGACTCTCCGCTCTCTCCGGCCCAAATTTGACGGTGATTCCGCCTTCGAACCATCAAGGTCCGGGCGGAAACCCTGGCCGAACCTGGGCTTCAGCGCGATGCGCCGTCGAGGAGAGACGGGTTGTGAGAAGGCCGACTGGAGCAGCAGTAGGAACTGGCGAACGAAAGTCTCTGGGCGCCTGCCGCTTCGCCGCTGACATTGATAGATCCCATTCGATCGCGAGGGCGCTGCCATATGCAGCGCGGCGCTGGGATCTACTTCCTCGTTCGAGTTGGCATACTTGGCTGTGCAAGAAGCGGCGCGCGTCCGAGCGCGTCGCCGGTGGCAGCCACGTGGTCACGCACCCGCCGGGCCAGAACGGTTGTAAAAAACGGAACCTAATCAACTTTCAGTTGACGAAAAATCTGTCGCGCTGTAGCGCTTTATTCATGGCACAAATCGACTGGCGATCTTCTTGGCTGAGCCGTCGGTCGCCGATACCGACCTTCGCCTCTGCCGCGCCCCTTGCGTACGCCTTCTGCTATAGCGCAGGTGGCGACCCGGCTTCGACATCCGTAGCCGCGCCGCTTGCTCCGGAGCACCCGCCGGGCCAGCACGAGCCGGGCACGACGCTTGCCGAGTTCTGGACGAACCTACTTTCATCCGGTACTGCAGATGCGCCGAGCGCCGGCGTGACGTCCGCCCCCGCCGCCGATCCCCTCGGCTCCCTGGACTTCGCGTTCGCCGCGCTGCCTCCCGCGGCGGCCGACGGTCCCGAGCCGACGCCGGACAGCCAGGACTATTTCGCTCTCGCAGTCCGAATCGATCCCGACGCGCTCCTGCTGGTTGGGAAGCCGACCACGACGGGCGGCGGCTCGACCGACACCTCCACCCGCCCCAAGGGGCCTAAGGACAGCGGCTCCGGCACCACCACCGACCCCACGCCGCCGCCGCCCACCAACACCGGCGGGACGGACACGACGCCGCCGCCGCCCACCAACACCGGCGGGACGGACACGACGCCGCCGCCGCCCTCGACGCTGCCGCCTTACCACCTGATGGTCTCCCGGGCGGCAGATTTCATCGGCTCGCTCGGCGTCAACACCCACATGGGCAACGCCGCCTATGGCGATGCTGCCAGCGTGCTCGACCAGCTCAACTTCATCGGCGTCCACCGCATCCGCGACTGGTTTCCGGAGTCTGTCTGGCCTCTTCAGTATGCCCAGCTCGGCACGCTCACCTCGTCCGGCGTCAAGCTCGATGCGCTACTGCCGAACATCAACCCGGTCGACCTGACCGGCCACCTCTCGGCGCTGACTGCCTTCGTCCGCGCCCACCCCGGCACGGTGACCTCGATCGAGGGGCCGAACGAGATCGATGCATCGCCGATCGTCTACCGCGGCCTGAACGGCATCGCCGCGGTGCAGGCACTCCAGCAAGACCTCTTTGCCGCCGTGAAGGGCACGGCGGAGTTGTCGAGCATTCCAGTCTACAACTTCACGACGGGCTGGCGGCCGCAGAGCGACTACGGCATCGGCGACATGTCACCCTATGCCGACTATGCCAACGTGCACGGCTACGTGCCGAACGGCATGCGTCCCGCCGACTGGCTGCCCGGCACCATCAATTCCTTCACGTCGAACATGCCGGGCAAGTCGATCATCTTGACCGAGACCAACTACTACACGCTGCCGCTCGATTCCAATTGGGGCGGCGTGAACGAGAACGTGCAGGCGAAGTATGGGCTCTACACCGCGCTCGATGATTGGAACGCCGGCATCGCCGCGACCTTCTTCTACGAGCTGCGCGACGAGGCCGCCGACCAGCAGCGCGAGCACAATTTCGGCCTGTTCCACGCGGACGGCACGCCCAAGACCTTTGCCATCGCCCTGCACAACTTGGCGGCAATCCTCGGCGATACAGGGCCGGCGGCGAACTCGTTCCAGCTCAACCCGGTCACGGTGTCGTTCTCGGGCCTGCCGAGCACGGCCGCGGCGCACCTCCTACAGAAGAGCGACGGCAGCTCGGACCTGGTGGTCTGGAACGAGCAGCAGATCTGGGACCCGGTGAACCACGTCCAGCTGGTCGCGACCACCGCCGACGTCACCGTGGTCCTCGACCGCAGCTTCTCGACGGTCGAGGTCTACGATCCCCTGGTCAGCGCGTCACCGCTTGCGACGTATCACGGGGTGAGCCAGTTCACCGTGCACCTCGCGGACGGCCCGCTGGTGTTCCACCTCATCTGACGCCGAGCCTTTTCGTCGACACGAAAAGGCTCCCTCAAACGCCGGCGCCCCTCCGGGGCTTGGCTTCGCGGCACTTGCCGCGGCCGTCATTCGGCGGCTCGGTCTGTAAGCGGGCCGCAAGTCAGCAGGAAAGTTCGGCGGTATAGGGCGGGGTTCAGGCGGAGCGTTGCTCCCGCACCTGCGGTGCGGCGCCGCTCTCCGCCTGGCGGACGCGCGTCGCCGCCGCGGCCCTGTCCGCGGCCTCGCCGCCGTCGCGGATCGAGCGGTACAGCGCTACCGTCTCGCTGTTCATCCGCTCCGCCGTGAAGCGCTCCAGGAAGCGCCGGTGGCCCCGCTCGGCGTAGCCCGCCAGCGTCTCGCGGGTCACTGAGCGGATCATCCCGGCGACCGTCTCCGGATCCGACAGCTCGAACAGCCGGCCGGTGATGCCATCGACGACGACGTCCCGCAGCCCACCTACCGGCGTGCTGAAGATCGGCAGACCGGAGCGCATCGCCTCGAGCGCGACGATGGGCAGCCCCTCCCAGCGCGAAGGCATGATGAGCAGGTCGGCGTGCTTGTAGAGCTCGACCACCTCGGCGCGATCTCGCCAGCCCAGCAGGGTGACGTTTTCCGGGATCGCGAGCTGCGCCTCGGCGGGGCCGACAACATAGTCGCCGACCGCGAAGCACTCCGCCGCATCGCCAAGCCTCGCCATCACGGCGAGGCAGAAATCGAAGCCCTTCTGACGGTCGAAGCGGCCGACGAACAGCACGCGCAGCCGGCCGCCGCGCGCGCTCTTCGGCGCTGCGACCGCCGGTGCCGCCGGCAGCGTCGCGATGCCGTTCTCGATCACCACGCATTTGCTGGCCGGGATGCCCTCAGCGACGGCATCGGCCATCTCGGCATGGGACACGCAAACGATCCGGTCGGTGACGCACGCGAGCAGCCGTTCGGCGGCGACGATCAGCGGCCGCACCGAGCTTGTGCGGGAGAACGCCCAACCATGCGGGCTGTAGACCACCTTGGGGCGGCGGAAGCTGAATGCTGCGCGCAGCCGCGCCATCACGCCGGCGAAGGTCGAGTGGACGTGCAGAATCTCCGCCCTGCTGTCGTCGAGGAGGCTGCCGGTCAGCCTGCCCAGGCGCAGCAGCCCGGCGACCGAGCCGCGGCGGTGCTCGAAGGTGCGGACGACGAGCTTCGGGCTGTCGATCGCCGCGATGGGGGCGGCATTGACCTCCGGCCCGAGCACGGAGACGGCCGCGACATCGGGCGAGCGCGCCTGGAAGGCCACCGCCTCCTGCAAGTAGCTCAGCACCCCGCCGCCCGGCGCTTCCGTCACATGCGCAAGGCGAAGCGGACGGGTTGTTGCGACCTTCGAGTCAGCGAGCATGCGGCACTCGGCTCCGGGCTACGGCGTCATGCGCTGGCCAGCGCATGGCGGCGGTCATGTGCAAGGGAATGTCAGTACGCCCCGGAGCCGGCAAGGACGACACGGACGGTGCGCAACAGGATCCAGGCGTCGAGCCAGACCGACCAGTTGCTGACATAGAAGGCGTCAGCGACCTCGCGGATCTTGAGGTCGCTGTTGCTGCGCGACGTGACCTGCCAGAGGCCGGTCAGGCCGGGCGGCACGTCGCGGCGCAGCGCCTGGCCGGCAGGGCTGTATCGCTCGACCTCGCGGGTCGGCATGATGCGCGGCCCGACCAGGCTCATGTCACCGCGGACGATGTTCCAGAGCTGCGGCAGCTCGTCGATGCTCGAGCGGCGCAGGAAGCGGCCCACCTTGGGGATGATGCGCGGGTCGTTGCGCAGCTTCAGCGTGCGCTCGAATTCGAAGCGGGCGGCGGGGTTGCTCGCGAGGTACTCGGCGAGCCGCTTCTCGGCGTCGGTGACCATCGAGCGCAGCTTGTAGATCTTTACGGGCTGACCATCGATGCCCTCCCGCGTCTGCGAGAAGAAGGCCGGCCCGGGGCTCGCCAGCTTCACCGCAATGGCGGCGATCGCGATGACCGGAGCCGCGGCGATCAGGATCGGGAGCGCGACGAGGATGTCGACCATCCGCTTGGCACGCCGCTGGCCTTCGGAGAAGCGCGCCTGCCGCACTTCGGTCGCGAGATAGGGCCCGATCGGCCGCGGCCGGGCCCAGAGGTTGCCGAGCAGCGTCGCGTCGCTCAGCACCAGCACGCGAGGGAATGATTCGGCCAGCGTGCCGGCGAGCTGCTCGCGGCGGACATCGTCGGGCCGCAGCGCGATCAGCACGTGGCTCACCGGCCAGGGGAAGCTGCGGCGCTGGATCGACTCGAACGGGCCTTGTACCGGCACGCCGTGGACCGAGGGCGTCGCCAGGGTGCCGGCATCGCCGAACACCGCGACCGGCACCATGCCGAGCTCCGGGTCGGCGCGCATCTCGCGGATCACCGCCTCGGCTAGCGGGCCGTCGCCTACGACCAGGTAGGGCATGCAGTAGTAGCCGGCGCGGATCAGCGTGGAGCGGGCGAAGCTGCGGGCGAAGTAGGCGGCCGGGATCAGCAGCAGCCAGATCGCAAGGCCGAAGAAGCGGTAGGGCTCGGTTTCCTCCGCCGCGAGCAGCGCGATCAGGTGGGCGAGCGCGATCACCAGCGTGGTCAGCACCGACCGCCGCAGTTCCTCCGCGTGCGGCATGCCGAAGGACGGGTAGAGGCTGACGAGGTAGCGCAGCAGCAGCCAGCAGCCGAACACCGGCCACAGGCCCCAGAACAGCGGCGGCGCATCCCAGATCACTGCGCGCGCGGCGAAGACGACGGCGGTGCAAAGGATGAAGGCGACCACCTCGGCCAGCGCCAGCCCGATGCCGGAGAACAGCCTGGCGTGCTGGAAGCGCGGCGCGACGGTGGCTGCAACCGGGGCGCTCACGTCAGCCGCGTCCCGCCGGGCCAGGACCCTGCTTGCTCCGCTCTGCATCGACGGCGCACTCCTTCAGCACCCTGGGGATCTGGTGGGGTCGGGCCGGTCCACCGGCGCCTGTGCGAACGGTGTCCAGCGCCACCGGCTAGAACGCTCTGCCGGCGTTGTGCCGTAGGAGCAGCCAGTCGCGAAACCACCCAATACAAATCATAAAATGCGGCCTGATCACCAAGGTCCAGAATGATAGACGCGTACGGGGCCGTCAACCGCGGCACATGGCGGCAAACGCGGAAGATTTAGAATTAGTGTTCGGGACGCGTGTTCAGCATGTGCTCGCGCAGCGCCAGGCGCATCAGCTGCTCGGCGGCAGTGGCATCCGACACGCTCTGCTCGACCTGCTCCATGCTCGCCTCGCCGCGCCGGAACAGAAGGCCGATGCGCGTGCGTCGCGCCTCGGCATCGAGGAACGCCGCACAGCTGTCGCGCAGCGCCATCGCGGTCTCGCCGACCGGCGCATCCCCGCCGACCGTGCGGAAGGTCTCGAGCGCACGGAGCAGCCCGGCCTGGGCGGCGATCACCGCAGCTCGCAGCCTGCCCTGCTCCTCCTCGCCCGCGGCCGGCGTGTCGAGGCTCAGCACATAGGCGTCGAGGTGCTTGAGGAAGTAGAGCGCGGCGGCGACCAGGGCCTGCTCGGCGTCGCGCGGCGTGGCCAGGGCAGCGGGCTCGCCAACGCGCTCCGCCGTCTCCATGCGGTTGAGCAGCGCGACGACGCCGGTCGCCGCACCGTCGGCGGACGGCTCGGCCACGGGCGGCGCTATCCCGGTCTTGCGCGCGAAGAGGCGCGCGCGCGAATCATTTGCATCGGCTTGGCTTGTGATCAGCTCCGACGCCTGGCGAGCCAGATCCTTCAGCGCAGAGACCTGGTCGTCGGCCCATTCGCGCGGCTTGGTGTCCAGAACGCAGACGGTGCCGATCGCCTCGCCATCTGCCAGCATAATCGGATAGCCGGCATAGGCCACGACCCCGCCCTCCCGCACGGCGGGATGGTCCTGGAAGTCGGGGCTCAGCCGCGCATCGGAGATGACCAGCGGCTGGCGCGCCGCGACGGCGTAACGGCAGAGCGACATCGCCAGCGTCGTTTCCTGCTCGGCGCGGAAGACGCCGGACGGGTCCTGGGCGCTCTTGAAGAATTGACGGTCGTCGGCGACCAGCGAGACCAGCGCCACCGAGGCGTCCATGGCCTTCGACGCGGCCGAGGTGATGTTGTCGAAGGGCTGCTCCGGCGGGCTGTCCAGCAGGCCCGTCCGACGCAGGGCCACCAGGCGCTTGGGATCGGCGATCGGATCGGTAGGCTGCGACATCGGGTGACTTCCCAGGTTTGAGCGCCCGGAGCCTCTGCCCCTCGACTCCGACGCGGCTCGATTACACGAGACTCGGCCCTTCAGCACCACCCCAGATGGTGAGCGTGCCTCGGAGTTTCGGGCCCCGTTGGCCGGTGAGCGAGCTGGACTGCCACGGTTTGACCGGTGTCTACCTGGCCGGCGCGCGGTGGCAGGCGCCCTCGACCGCGCGTGCCACGAAGCAGGCGCCGGCGCCGAGCGCCAGCCACATCATCGGCGTGCGGTAGGTGTCTGTGGTGATGCCGGTGACCAGGATACCGGCGGCGTTCATGATGATGGAATAGGCGATGGGCGGCACCGCGCCGCCTCGCCCGGCGAGGCGCAGGCCGGCACGGCGGACCGCCAGGATCAAAGTGCCCCAGACCAACAGCCAGCCGGCCAGCCCGACCAGCCCGAGCTCGGCGGCGATGCGGGCATAGAGGGAATAGGTGTTCGGCCAGGGTGCCTCCGGGTGAACCAGCGAAGCGCCGATCTCCGGGCTAAGGAACCCCCAGGCCGGCATGTGCAGCGCGGCGAGGAAGGCGAACTGGCCGAGGCCCGCGCCGAGGATCGGCTGGGCGGCGAAGATGTTCAGCGCCGTCAGCTGGTAGGCCAGGCGCGACAGGTCCGACACCGAGTCGCCGGCGATGACCTCGGCCACCAGCCGGTCGAGGCTCGAGACATAGGCCGCCACGCCGCCGGCGATCCCGGCGAGCAGCAGCAGCGCGGCGCCACGCGCCGCCGCCGCGTCGACTCGCCCGTCGCTGGGTAGGAACAGCAGCCGCAGCGCGCCGAAACAGGCGAGGTTGGCGGCCAGGAGCAGCCAGCCGGTGCGCGCCTGCGATGCGACGATCAGCACGGTGAAGGCCGCCAGCAGACCGAGATGGACAAGCCGCCGCGTGCCGCGGGTCATCATCACCGCGCAGAGCAGCCACGGCCAGGCGAGGCCGGCGAAGTTGCCGAAGGCCGGCGGCTCGAAGGAGAGGGTACGCAGGCGCGGATCCCAGCCCTCGACCAGTTTGAGGTTCACCGCATTGTCCCAGGGATTGACCTCGCGGTCGGAACCGGCGTGGACCGCCGCGTCGATGGCGGTGAAGACGGGCAGCGTGGTCCCTGCCCGGTGCGCGCCCTCTAGCACGCCGTAGCCGATGCAGACCACGGCACTAAGGCAGACCGGCAGGATCAGGCAGGCATACCAACGCCCCGGCACCACCCGGCAGGCCAACCACGCCAGCGCGATCCCGTAGACGATGACGCCGGCCGAGGTGAGAATCTTGGTTGCACCGCTGCGGCCGTGGAAGCTGGCCGTGGCGATCTCCGCGGCGTTGAACAGCCCCGATAGCAGAACGGCGCCGAGCATCACCGCGCCAAGGCAGAGGACCTGCGCCGAGCCCAGCGGCGGCCGCACCGCGCCAACCAGCGCGCTACCGACGGTCCGCAGCACCTGCACGACCATCGCCGCGGCGAAGCAGTAGAACGACGCCTCGTTGCTCAGCTCGCCAATCGCGCCGACGCCAGGTATGGCGTCGAACGGCACGGCGAAGACGCCGAGCGCGAAGAGCAGCGCGACGAGCCTATCGACCACGCCCGGACACCGCGATGCGATCGCCGCGCAGGATCGTCGGCACGATGCCGAGCGTCACCGCGGTCCCGCCGATCTCCGCCCGCAGCGTGCGCCCCGGATCGGCCGAGCGGAGCCAGGCGACGACGTGCTCGACGCCGTCGTCGCGGAACAGCAGGGCCTGTATAAGGGGATCGCCGGTCTCTAGCCGGCGGACGAAGTCCAGCCGCAATAGCCGAGGGAACAGCGCGCTGTCGGGCCCGGCCTTGGGCTCGCCGTTGGCGGCGACCAGGCCGAAATGGGATTCTGGGTTCAGCGGCTCGTCGCGCGAATCCTTCCACTCGTACCAGACCGTCGCCGACACGCCGCTAGCGAGGTTGGCGAGATAGGTGCGTGCGAGATAGGCGGCCTGGGACGCTGCACCGACTACGGAGCTGGGATAGCCCCACTCGGTGGAGAGCATCGGGAGGCTGCGGGCGCGCGGCGACAGGCGGTCGAGGAAGCCGCGGCTGGTGGCGTTCTCGGCCGCCACGCTCTCCGGATCCGGCTGTACGCCACCCTGGATGCGATAGCTGTGCGCGCTGAGCCCGTCGAGGCAGTCGAGCGCCCCGGTCCGGGACAGGCTGTAGAAGAATTGCGGCGCGCGGTGCGGCAGCGCGGCCGTGGCGGGCGCGAGCACGGCGGCGTCCGGCGCGGCGGCCTTGATGGCGTGGCAGGCTGCCTCAACCAGCTGCGCATAGGCGTCCGGCTGCGGCGCCGGCGGCCAGAAGATCCGTGAGTCCGGCTCGTTCCATATCTCCCAGGTGACGCCTTGCGCGGCGTAGCGCGCGGCCGCGGCGGCGGCGAAGCGGGCGAAGGCGGCCCGCTCGGCCTCGCTGCCCGGCGGCGCGGCGACGCGCGTCCAGCGCGCGCCGGGATGCGGCGGCAGGTCCAGCATCGGACTGTAGAGCGGGTTGCCGGTGCCGAGGATGACCATTGAGCCGAGGCCGACGCGCCCGAGCCGCTCGATGAAGGCATCGGGTCCGGACCAGTCGAAACGGCCCGGCGCTGTCTCGACCGCGTCCCACGCAATTCCCCAACGGACGAAGCCGATGCCGAGGGCGCGGATCCGCTCGAGGTCGGCGGGCCCGATATGCCAGACCTGAACGTGGATCCCGAGGCCCGTGGGCAGCCGCCCCGCCGCTTGCGCCGGCGACAGCCACGTCCCGAGCATCAGCAACATCGCCCAGGCCAGGCTGCGTCGCGACCTCGCGCGGCGTCTCACCGCTCGCGCCTCGTCCCTGCAGCCTCGGTGGGGGTGGCGGCCGCGATTACCTCGACGCTGTCGCCGGGCTGCAGGGCGGTGTCGAGCCCGGCCCGCAGCGACGCGGTCGCCCCGTCGACGAGGCGCCGGACGATGATTTCGGGGGCCGCGGCACCGCCATCCGCGTCCAGCTGCCCGTCGGACCGGCTGGCGATGCGCTCGCGCGCCGATTGCAGCCGGAACTGAGCCTTGGCGGCCTCGGCAACGGCGTCGCGCAGCAGCTCCAGCTGGTTGGCGCGGCGCTGGTCGTCGAAGGTCTGCAACTGCTGGTCGCGCTCCTCCGTTTCGCGCCTCGCCTGCGCCAGGCGCACCTGGACGTCGAGAAGCTGGGTGCGTGCCTGCGCCAAGCTGCGCTCGGAGGCTTCTGCCCTGGCCGACGTGCCGACGCCGCGCTGCAGCAGGTCGGTGGCGCGGCCGGCCTCGGTGACCGCCTGCTCGTAACTCGCGCGGTGCTGCCGCTCCGCCTCCTCGAGCACGCGGACCTCGGCGCGCGCCACCGCGAGCATGCGCTCCAGGCGGGTCTTCTCGTTTGCCCTGGCCTGGCGCTCCGCCTCCATCTGCCGCGCTTCGGCTGCGACGATGTTGCGCAGGATCGCTTCCGGCACGGCTTGCGTGCCGGTGATCGTCGCGGGATTCAAACTCGCCGTCCCCGCCAGCTCCGCCTCCAGCCGCGCGATCCGGGTCTGCTGACGCGCCAAGTCGATGGCAGTGGCGCCATAATCAGCGCGCGCCTCCGAAGCCTGCGCCGCCGTCGTCCGGCCAAGCCCGCGGCTGACATCGAGCCCGCCGGCGAGCGCCACCGCGGCGCGCACGGTCATGCCGGGACGATACCGGTACTCGCCGGGACGGGCGACGTCGCCGTCCACGTAGACCGGGCCGTATTCGTAGACGGAGACGATGGTCCGCCCGCGTTGCACAACGTTGCGAGCCACCAACAGGGCCTGGATGCGCTGGCCGAGCTCGGCCAGGCCGACATCGGTCGCCCGCACCTGACCGATCACCGGCAGGGTGATGTCGCCGTTGCCGTCCACGGTGACGCGGCGGTTCATGGTCGGCGCGCCGGCGACCGACAGCTCCAGCACGTCGCCACGCCGGGCCAGGTAGTCCGCCCGCGCCAGCGCTGGCGCGATCAGGACAAGGCCGAGGAGCAGGCCGCCGCGCAGGATCGCCGCGATCACCGCGGTTCCGCCGCCGCAACGCGCGGCCCCGGCGTCGCATGGGCCGGGTCGTAGGTGTGCAACTGCGCGGGATCGGCGCGCGCGACGACCAGGCCGGCCAGCCGCGCCCCGCTGTCACGGATCAGGAGCAGCGCCTCCCGCAGCACGGTCCAGGAGGTGCTGCCCCAGCGCACCACGACGATCACCTGGTCCGCCAGCCGAGCCAGCACCAGCGCGTCGCCGGTCGCCAGCAGCGGCGGCGTATCGAGCAGCACGGCATCGAAGCGTCCCCGCCACGCCGTGAGGCAGTCGCGCAGCCGGTCGGAGCCGAGCGTCGCCAGCGGATGCGCCTGGGCGCCGCCGGCGGTGAGCACATGCACCCCGCTGGCGCGATCCACCCGGATCGCATCGTCCGCCGCGCGACCGGCATCCAGGCTGTCCGCGAGTCCGGGGGCGGGCGCGAGGTCGAACAGGCGATGCTGGGACGGCGTGCGCAGGTCGGCGTCGATGAGCAGCACGCGCTGCCCGCTGGCCGCCATTGAGGCGGCGAGCGCGGCAGCGGTGGTGGAGGTGCCCTCGGCGGGCAGCGCCGCGGTCAGCAGCAGCACCGCGCCGCGCGCCGGATCCGGCCGCACCAGGGTCGAGACGACGGCATTCAGCGAGGCGACCGACGCGGCGTAGCCGGGCCCGGCATTGCGCCATTCGCCGCCGGCGGCCTCGGGCATGACGCCGAGCGCGCGCAAGCCGCGGCGCGCAATCTCCTCGCCACCCAGCACGGTCTGCTGCATCCGGAACTCCTTCAGCAGCACCGCGCCGAGGCCGGCCGCGATCGCGCAGAAGGCGCCGATGCCAAGCACCAGCCCGGGATTGGGCAGTGTGGGCGCCGGCGGTGGCGCGGCGGGGGCGAGGACCGACATGCGCACAATCTGGAAGCCGGCACGCTCGGCCAGGCTGAGCCGGTCGAGGAAGCCCTCGTCCTCGGCGGCGAAGCGGGAGAGCGCGTTGACGATCGCCGCCGCCAGCTCGGGATCGGACGAGGCGTAGGAGACGCGCAGCAGTCCCGAGCGCCCGACGCGGTCGATGACGACACCGCCGCGCAGCGCATCGGCCACCGCATCGACCGGTGCCAGCGGCCCGGCCGCATCGCGCGCCGCAGGCCGGCCAAGCAGGGCTGCGACGGATCGCCGCAGCCGGATCAGCAGCGGCGGCTCCTGACGGACGGCGCGGGCGAATTCCGGCCGGCGGTCGAGGCCGAGTTCGCCGGCGACGTGACGAAGCGCGGCCTGCGAACGCAGCAGCGCCGTCGCGCCGTCGATGTCAGGCTCGCCGCGGATGGGGTCGCGGGCCTGCTCGCCGGCAAGGTCAGGCTGCCTGATGCCCACCAGCAGCATCGACTGGGCCACGAAGCGGTCGGGCACCAGCAGAAGATAGGCCGGCGCCAGCAGCAGGATTGGCAGGAACACCAGCAGGAAGCGCCATTTCCGGCGCCAGAGGATGCGGAGGCCTCGCGCGACGCTCGCCCGGGGATCGGGCGGCAGTTCGGCCGCACTGTCCAGCCAGGCGGCGTCCAGGTCGCCCGCATCGGCCAACGTCCTCCGTGGAATAAACCGCGCTCCCCTCAATCCGCCCCCCTCTCGCCCGCGATAACACAGCTCTCGCCATTCGAGGTAGAGGCCGCGTCGACCGCCGGCGCGCGGCGTGACGGGAACGTGCGAATCTGCCACGTTGCGAGTCACCCGCCTGGCTCCCCAGGCTCCGGCGGCGGTCTCCAGAGACAGAGGTTGATGCGGCGCCGAGGTTCCGAACCCGATGTCCCGGCGCAAGGCCAGCGCCATGACGGCGCCACCGAGCTTTCAGCGACAACGGGACGAGCCTTCGTCGGGCGCGCTGCCCGGCTCGGCGTCTCCGGCCTGCCCTTCCTGCTGCGGCTCGCGAGCCTAGCCGGCAAGTTCGGGCTGTCGCTCTACATCCTGCGCTATCTCTCCTTCGGCGACCTCGGTCTCTACGGCCTGGTCTTCTCCGCCTCGATGATCGCGGTGGTGCTCTTCGGCGGGCGGATCGACCACGACCTGGCGCGGCGGGTGGTGGGCATGCCGGCGGAGGAAGGCCGCGCGCTGCTGCGCGACCAGACCATTTTCTTTCTGCTCAACTACGCCGCGGCGCTGCCGCTGGTTCTCGTCTTCCATCAGCTGAGCGGCGAAACGCTGGCCTTCCTGCTCCTCGCCTACCTCATCTGCTGCCTGGAGAGCTATTCGAACCTACTATTCGTGACGACCAACTTCCTCGGCCGGCCGATCCTCGCCAACCTCGCCTTCTTCGTCCGCGCGGGGCTCTGGGCCTTCATCGTGATCGGCATCGGGCTGCTGGTGCCATCCACGCGGGTGCTGTGGTTCGTGCTTGCCCTGTGGGTGGCCGGCACCGCGGCGAGCATCGCGCTGAACCTGATCTGGCTCGACGTGGCGCGCTGGCCGGGGCTGCGCGCCGTCCCGTTGGACCGCGCGCGGATCCGCCACGCGCTGCGCATCAGCTTCCCGATCTGGATCGGCTCGATCGGGCTGGCCGGCGGCTCCTACCTCGACCGCTTCGTGCTCGGTGCCTTCCTGGATCTGAAGGCGGTGGGGCTGGCGACCTTCTACACATCCTTCACCGCGGCGATCGTAACCCTGGTGAGCAGCGGCGTGCTGAACGTGGTGGCGCCGAAGCTTGTCGCCAGCGCCGCGCGCGGCGATGCCGGCGGCTACGACCGCGAGCTCCGGCGCGCCGGCCTTACCGTCACCGCGCTGGGCACGACGCTCTGCCTGCTGGTCTTGGCCGGTGTCGGCCAGGTGGCGAGCCTGCTGCAGCAACGCGAGATCGAGGCGACGCTTCTCGCCTTCGGCCTGCTAATGGCCGCGACGGTGGTCCGCCTGGTCGCCGAGACCGCCTTCTTTGGCCTCTATTCGCGCCACAAGGATCGGGCGATCTGGCTCGGCAACACCGGATTCCTGGCGGCGTCGCTGCTGCTCAACCTGATGCTTGTGCCGTGGCTCGGCCTGACCGGGCTCGGTATCGCCGCTATCCTGGCCAACCTGTTCCTGCTGGCCGTCCGGCGCGACGGCCTGCGCGGGTTGCCCGCCGCGTGAGCGGCCGTGTCAGTTCTGCCTCCGCAACCGTTTGAAGGGTCCCGATGCAAGGTCTTCACCCAGAGTTGGTGCGGCGAGACGAGCGTCCGGTCCCGGACGCTGCGTCGGAGATCCGGCTGTTCGGCGTGCTGCGCGACGAGAAGCTGCGGCTGCCCTATTTCCTCGACTACTACCGGAAGCTCGGCGTCACGCGCTTCTTGCTGATCGACAACATGTCGCGCGACGGCTCCGGCGAGTTCCTGCTGCAGCAGCCCGACTGCCACGTCTTCTTCACCGAGGGGTCCTATCTGCAGAGCCGGGCCGGCGTGACGTGGCTGAACTCGTTGCTCGACACCTTCGGGCTGTCGCACTGGATCGTGCTGGCCGACATCGACGAGCTGCTGGTCTACCCGGATTGCGAGCAGGCCGACCTGCCGCGCTTCTGCGCCTGGCTCGATCGGGCCGGGCACGAGGCGATGTATGCGCTGCTGCTCGACATGTACAGCAAGCAGCCAATGCGCGACCTCCGCTACGAGCAGGGTGAGGATTTCCGGCAGGCCTGCCCGTATCACGACGGGACCTATTACCTGGTGCGCCGCTTTGGCTTCCCGAATCCGGGCTCGGCCTTCCCACCCTTCGAGCACATTGGCGGCCCGCGCCTGCGGCTCTGCTTCGCCGAGCAGCTCACGCCCGCGCTCTGGCCGCGGCTGCGGCCGAAGGTGGAGCGCCGCGCGCTCGCCGTGGCGCACATGCTGGGGCTGCTGCGGGGCAGGCAGCCCCCGAACGTCGCGACCCAGGCCTTCAAGGTGCCGCTGGTGAAGTGGAAGGCTGGCAATGCCTTCGTCACCAGCCACCGGCTCAATCCGGTGAAGCTGGCGCCGGTGACCGGCGCGCTGCTGCACTTCAAGTATTTCCAGGACTTCAGCCGGCGGATCGAGGACGCGCTGGAGTCGGGCGAGCACTATGGCGGCTCGGTCGAGTACCGCCGCTATGCCGAACTGCTCGCGGCCGATCCGACGCTGTCGCTCGCTGATGCCGGCAGTGTGGCGTACGCGTCGAGTCAGGGCCTTGTCGAGCGCGGCCTGATCCGCACCTCACCGGATTGGGCGCCGGAGGTTGGCGCAGGAACCCGAAAGGCGTAGCGCAAAGCTCGCCTGAGGCGGGTCGCGAGAGTCTCCTTCGGGTCGGACACGACGGTAGCCGTCCGCCGGGCCAGGCCACGGCGCGCCGGGCGGCGAGCACGCGTCGGACAAGCTGCCCGCCATCCGTCTTACTCAACCGCCCAGCATCCTCGCAGCACCGCATGACGCTGCCCTCGCCCAGCAGCAGCAGCAGGACGATGGCGGCAAGCACGGCCTCGATGCGCCCGAACCGCTCGTTGACCTACTTCCAGCGCTCGGCGCAGACCGCCTCGCGGACTTCGAGCTTCGTCGGAGCGTCGCCCTGTCGTAATAACTGGCCCACGGACAATGAGGCTTGGTGATGCGACTATCCGCTTGGCTTTCGTCGCAGCCAGAGCGAAGCGTCGTGTCGCGCCGCTGTCAAAAGGCGCCGCCCTGACAGGCTGCGGCCTGCGGGGCTCGGGGTGGTGGCGCCCGGCTGATCGGGTGCTGAACCGGAGATCCCGACGATGAAGCTCACCGACACGCAGCAGCAGATCCTGACTGCCGCGGCGGCGCACCCGGACGGCCTCGCGCTGCCGCCCGACCGCCTGCCCGCCGCGCCGCGTCAGGCGGTCGGCAAGGCGCTGCTGAAAGCCGGCCTAGTGGCCACCGCGGCGAACCTGAAGGCCGAGCCTGGCACGGCCTGGACCATCGACGGCCAGCCCACGCTGCTGCGCATCACCGACGTCGGACTGGCGGCAGTCGGCGTCGAGACGGCTCAGGAAGCCCCGCAGATGGGCGCTGAGGCCGCCAGGGCGCCTGAGGGCGACGCTGCCGAGACGGCCCCGGAAGGCTTCCAGGAGCCCGCCAGCGGCGTCCCTGGCCCTTCCGGCCGCCTGTCCCTCCGCGACGCAGCGACGGCCGTCGTGGCGGCCTGGAACGCCCCCGGCGACCGCACTGGCATGAAGGAGGCCATCGCCGCGCTCCGCGCCGCCTTGGCCGGCAAGGCGCCGAGGCAGCCGCGCCAGCCCGGCGTGCCCCGCAAGCCGCGCGAGGGCACGAAGCAGCAGCAAGTCCTCGCCCTGCTGCGCCGGCCGGAGGGCGCAACGATCGCCCAGGTCGCCGAGGCCATGGGCTGGCAGCAGCACACGGTGCGCGGCTTCTTCGCCGGCCTGAAGACGCGCCAGGGCATCGCGGTCGAGGTGCTGGAGCGCGTTCGCCAGGTCGGGGCGGGCAAGGACGGCGCGAAGGGCTCCTACAGCGTCTACCGGATCGCCGATGCCGGCTGAACGGCGCCACGGCCAGGCCCCGCGCTACGCGGTCGGGCTCTACCGGGTTTCGACCGCGGAGCAGGGGCAGAGCGGGCTTGGGCTGGAGGCGCAGCGCGCCTCCGTCCAGGCCTTCGTCGCGAGCCAGGGCTGGACTTTGGTGACGGAGTACAGCGACGTCGCCTCCGGCAAGGACGACCGGCGGCCGGGCTTTCAGGCGGCGCTGACGCGCTGCCGGCAGCTCGGCGCGGTGCTGGTGGCGGCGCGGCTGGACCGCATCACTCGTCGCGCTCACACGTTGTCACAGCTGCTCGAAGATGGGATTTCGATCCGGGCAGCTGACATGCCCGGCGCGGACGACCTGATGATGCGGGTCTATGCAGCCATGGCGCAGAAGGAGCGCGAGCTGATCAGCGAGCGCACCCGCTCGGCGCTGGCTGCTGCGAAGGCTCGCGGGAAGGTGCTGGGCGGCGATCGGGGGTATCGCCCCGCCGCTGGTCCGGACGCGGCCGCAGCCGCATTGGCGCGCCGTGAGGCCGCGGAGCGCGCAGCGCACCGACTTGCGCTCGAGGTGGAGCGGCTGCGCACTGAAGGCATTATCGGTCAGGCGGCTCTCGCCCGAGCGCTGAACGAGCGCGGGGTGCCGCCGCCCCGCGGCAGCGGCGCCTGGACCCACACGACGGTCTCGCGCGTGATGTCTCGCGCAACCGCCTGAACGGTGCGCTGGCACTGCCGCGAGGACAGGCTTATGCAACTGCCCTGGTCGGCGACGCATCCGACGCGCAGGGGGAGGCAAGCCGTGAACGTCTACGCCGACGACGCTGGCGAGAAGCGGCTGGTCGGGAAAGCGTCCGTGCCCGCTGATACCGGCCCGGTGTTCGAGGTACCGCTGTTCAGCGCGCAGTCGGTCATCCACGAAACGTACATCATCGGGACCGTGACGCACTTCCGCCCCTGCGCCGCAGTACCTGTCGCGGAACGTGCCGTGCTGCTCGCTGCGGGGCAGTCGCCGGACCTCCTGCCAGGCTGGACGCCATTGGCGTCCTGACCTCGAACACGGGGAGTCAGACGCTGTGGTGTGGCGCCGGCGAGTGTCGCATCAGCACGAAGCCGCTGGCCAGGAGATGGCGAACAAGCTCGGCGGCCGCCAGCTTCGACGCGTACTCCAGCCCCGTACGCCGCGCCTTTCCCCGCTCGTTGAAGCGCATCGCGTAGGCCAGGGCATCGGCGACCTCTTCTGGAGCCGCGGGCAGTAAGCGCCGGCCATCATGTTCGACCGGCCCTGGCGGGGCCTGGTACGCGCCAACAGACCGCAGGATGTCGTTGAGCGCAGCGTCGATCGCGCTCGCGGGTAGCGCGGGCTGCATACCACGGCCTAGTCCACGCGCTTCGGCGGCAGCTTCGGCGAGGCTGGCCGAGCGGCTCGCAATCGCGGTGACGAGGACCTCCCGCATGCGGCGGAGGACCTCAGAATCGATTGGGCCGGAGGCGGTCATGGCGTGGAGTATGTTCCTAAAATGTTCTCACCGCAAGCCGAGCCGATATCCCGGCCTCAAACCACCTGTCGATCGCCTTGCCCGCGATGCTCCGCGGAGCCGCGACGCCTACCGAGCCATCCACGGTGCTAGCCTCGCGACGGGGAAGGAGCCGACCGCGATGAAGACGCTCCGCATTCTTGCTCTGGTCACTCCAGCGATCTTGCCTGCGGCATCAACGCTGGTTTCGGCGCAGGCCAACCTCCGGACTGAGTTCAGTCGCGCCTCGGAAACGCGCATCGCAACATCGAATGGTGCGCTGACCTTGAGGGCGCAGACGGACCCGCAGACTGGGAGCATGACCGGGACCGCCACCTATGGCCCGGACGAGCGTGACTGCGGTGGGCCTCTGACAGGGCTGGTCGAGGTCTACGCCGTCCGCTTCTCCGCCGGTCAGTGTTCCGGAAAAGGCGAGATCGCCGTGAACGGGATCGTAGGCAGCGTGACGACGCCGCTTGGAACCGAAGCCGTGCGGTTCTGGCCTGGCCGATAGTGGATTTGGAAATCGGCGGCCACGTTCGAACCGGGCGACGCCGTCTCCCGACCTGTTCACCACCGAGCAACGGTCGTTGGTCGGTGTTGAACAGGCCTCGCTTGCTGCGCTTCACTCGCGTGGCTTGTAGCGCGCGATCCACTCGTCTGGCGTGATGTCGTCATCCGGTGCGTCCACCACATACGATCGACGACGGCGAGGCGGTCCATCTTCATCAGCGATGCCGCGGCCGGCGATGCGAGCCAGTTCGTCGTCGCTCAGATCGTCGGCCCGCGGGATACCACTGATCACCGCAAAGGGCGCGTTGAAGCCGTGGTCCACCCGCTGCCGCTCGCTCCAGCCCGCCCGTGCCTTCATCCAGAAGATCGCCGCCGCGACGTTGTTCCCCTCTGTCGCCATCCGGAACAGCGATTGCGCCACCTTCGTCGTCGCCTCCGTCCCGCCGCGGTCCAGCTCCGCCCGGAAGCGCTTGCGCAGCGTCTTCGCGTCGATGTCGAGGTAGGTCGCGATCTCATCCTGCGGCACCCCGAAGCCCGCCATGGCGCGGACGGTCCGGCGTTGCTCGGCGGTGGGTTCAAACCTGGCCGTCACCGTTGGCCTCCACGCCACGCCCCGCGGCCGCCTGGGCCCGCGTCCAGCCCGACCCTGCCAGGACCGCCTTCTCGCCCGTGAAGGCCTCCCAGCGCGCCACGGCGACGTCCACATAGGCCGGCGAGAGCTCGACCGCGTGGCAGGCCCGGCCCGACATCTCCGCCGCGATCAGGGTGGTCCCCGATCCGCTGAAAGGCTCGTAGACCGCCTGGCCGGGGCTGGAGTTGTTCTCGATCGGACGGCGCATGCACTCCACGGGCTTCTGCGTCCCGTGCACCGTCTCGGCATCCTGCCCGCGGTTGGCGATCTGCCAGAGGGTGGTCTGGGTCCTGTCGCCCGACCAATGGCCCTTGGCGCCGTCGCGGACGGCGTACCAGCAGGGCTCGTGCTGCCAGTGGTAGTGCCCTCGCCCGAGGACGAGGCGGTCCTTGGCCCAGATGATCTGCGCGCGGATGTCGAAGCCGCAGGCCACCAGGCTCTCGGCAACCGTCGTGGCATGCAGCGCGCCGTGCCAGACATAGGCGACATCGCCCGGGAACAGTGACCAGGCCTCGCGCCAGTCGGCCCGGTGGTCGTTGAGCACCTTGCCCGTGCGCTTGGTCGCAGACCCTTCCAGCGCCCCGTTCCGCCAGGCCGGGTCGTACTCCACGCCGTAGGGCGGGTCGGTGACCATCAAGTGTGGCCGCACCCCGTTCAGCGCCTGGGCCACCGTCTCGGGATCGGTGCTGTCGCCGCAGACCAGGCGATGCCGCCCTAGGATCCAGACATCCCCCAGATGACTGACCGGCTGCTCCGGGACGGGCGGGATCTCCTCGGGATCGGTCAGGCCCTCGGTCGCGTCGATCAGCAGCTTGCCGATCTCGTCGAGGTCGAAGCCCGTCAGGCCGAGGTCGAAGCCCTCGTCGCGGAGGTCGGCCAGTTCGAGGCGCAGCAGGTCGTCGTCCCAGCCGGCGTTCAGCGCGAGCTTGTTGTCGGCGAGGATGTAGGCCCGGCGCTGGGCAGGCGTGAGGTGAGACAGCTCGATGGTCGGCACCTCCGTCAGGCCGAGCTTTCGGGCGGCGAGCAGGCGGCCGTGGCCGGCGATGACCCCGCGCGCGCCGTCGGTCAGGACGGGGTTGGTGAAGCCGAATTCGCGGATCGAGGCAGCGATCTGTGCGACCTGCGCGTCGGAGTGCGTCCGGGCGTTGCGGGCGTAGGGGATCAGCTCGGCGACGGACGCGGTCTTGTAGGGCGGAAACATCGACCCGAAGGGTGCGGCGCTCATTCGGCTTCTCCTTCGAGCAGCTGCGGCTCGACGTCGTTGCCACGCGGATCAATGAAGCGGCGGATGACGACGAGCGGCGCCACTGGAGCAGGCAATGGCGCGCCGCCCGGCCCGGCCACCTCGACGGCATGCTTCTCGCGCCAGCCAGCGCGGGCCTTTAGCCAGAAGATCGTGGCCGCGATGTTCCCCGGCGTTGTGGCCTGCTGGTACAGCGTCTGTGCGACCCGCGCGTTGGCCTCGACGGTCGCGGTGTCGAGTTCGTGCCGGAAGCACTTGCGCAGCGTGGGTGGGCTGCACTTCACCACGAGCGCAATGTCGTCATGCGGGACGCCGTAGCCGGCCATCGCCTTGACGATCCGTCGCTGCTCCTCTGTTGGCGTGAAAGGCCTGCGTCCCATCGCTCCGTCGTCCAACGCAGGGACAAGACCGCCTCTGCGCAGCGACAGAATACCGGATCGCGATTCGCTGCTTCAATGCACCGCAATTGCGATGCTCTACGGCGCAATGCGACGTAGCGACGCGCGAAGCCCTTTTTCAGCGCGGGACGCGCCGTGCGTCGCCGTCCGGGGTGGAGGAGGGTGGAGGCACTTTCTGTTTAGTCTGCCGCGCGCGCGCGTATGTCAGCAGAACCGAAAACCCCTCCACCCTCCTCCACCCCCTCCACCCCGGGACACTCCTCTCGCCCCGTGGCGAGCGGCGTCTTAAGGCCCACCCCTCGCACGAACTGCGTGCCCTTCACCGTGCTGTAGCGGACGCCCTCGATCTTCTCGATGGCGCTCCGGAAGGCAGAGGGCGTCGGCGGCGTCTCGCCGTTCTCGATCGCCCAAGCCCGGCAGTCGGCGAGCAGCCTGCCGGGTTTGTCGGTGAGTGTCGCGTCGCGGATGCAGCGCTCTGCAATCCAACGGCCGATCACGTCCTGCGCCTCGAAGTACTCGGCGGTTGCGTTCACCACCACAGCCGGCCGGAGCAGTCCGTGCTGCTGCCAATCCAAGCAGCCCTCGATCATCCAGCGAAGGATGCCGGATGCCTCATGCCAGAGCTTCTCCTCCAATCGCCGGTCGGGCGTGGCCGGCTTATGTACAAAGGGAACGATGTTGAACCGGCGTCGGGCGGCCTCATCGACGTTCCGCAGCATCGGCTTGTGATTGCCGACGATCAGAAGTTTGAACTGCGGCAGGAAGGTGAAGGGATCGCGCCGCATGAAGTTCGCGGTGATCGGATCGCCGCCCGTCATCTGCTTGATCCGGGATTCGGCCCACGGTCGGCCCTCCTCGGTTTCGCTCGCAGCGACCATCCGAGCGCCGCGCATCATTGCCAGAAACGTCAGGTGCTGCCCCGTGCCGGCCTCCGTAAAGGTGTTCATCGCCGCGGTCTGGTGATAGTCGCCCAGGATACGCGCAACCGTGTTCAGCAGTACCGACTTGCCGTTGCCACCCGGCCCGTAGACAAAGAGCAGCGCATGCTCTCTCGTGCTGCCAGTGAGGCTGTAGCCGCACCATTGCTGCAGGAAGCGGACCAGGTCCTCGTCCCCGGCCGTAGCCTCCTGGAGGAAGCGGAGCCAGGTCGGGCAGGCCGGCGCCGCGGCCGGGGAGACGGCGGTCCGCTTGGTGATGTAGTGGTCAAGCCGCGGCGGCCGAAGCTGGCCAGTTCGCAGATCCACCACGCCGCCAGGCGTGCCTAGCAGAAACGGGTCCTGATCCCAGGTGGCCGCCGTGACAGCGATCCCGCGTGCGCGCTGCGCATACTTCTCGACTGAGGCTACGAATGCAGCTTTGCCGGTGATCGCCCTGGTCCTGAAGTCAGTCGTGCGGTTCAGTTTGCGGACAAGCGAACGCGCTCGCGTAAAGGCGAGCCCGTCCCAGTTTAGCGACCAGTGCGTGCCGGTGAAGACGAACCAGGCGCCGGTGTCATGGCAGTAGCGCAGCGCATCCTGGTTCTCCCTTTCGAATGCGAGCGCGACACCGTCCTCGGTCAGTTCGAAATCATCCGCGGTGTTGGGCTCTGCGGCGTTCGGCGTGTGGTCGACGGGCGGATCCGTCCAGGGGCGCAGCCAGCCGTTCTGCGCCGCCTCCCAGAACAGCGTCCCGATGGTGACGTCCATCGGACTGGTCCGATAGCTCCTCCACTTCGCCCGGGTGGTCTCCGGATCGTCCTTGGGTGACTGAGCGGACCACCGGATAAAGAGTTCCTCCCCGTCATCGGCAAGCGCGTCGAAGAGAGCCGCGCCGATCCGTACCCAGCCCTCCCAGTCGTGCCGGTTCGGCACTGCCGCGAGCGCTTCGGCGACGATCTCACGCGAGGGCGGTGGGTAGGCCTTGCGGATGTTGAGCTTACGCGGCTCGTCGGTGCGCTTGCTGGGCTTCGGATCGGCAGAGGTGTGCCGCGCCTTCGCTGTGGTCGGCTGCGCACCGGCCTGCCGCAAGGTCGCTTCAGCGGCCAACACGAAGGCCTCAAGCACGTCGGCGGTGACTTCCGGGACGTCGGTGAACGGGTGGGTGTGGGGAGCGGCCTCGAGCCACCTGTATAGCTGCCCGGTGTCGGGGTGGACGCCGTAGGCGACGACCTGCTGGCCCTCAGCGAGGATTTCCACCTTCACCGACACGCCGCTCGCCGTGATCATGGTCGGCGTCTGCAACTTGGTCATCGGCTCTGCCACGCGATAGAGCAGGGCGACCTTCGGCGCGCGGCCGATCCGGACGAAAGGTGTGGAGCCGACCATGCGGGTGGTCAGATCCCGCAGGCGTGCGGCGAGATCTTCCACCGGCATGTCGATGTCCACCACGACGAGCTTGCCGCAGACCAGGCCGGTCCCCGGCTGATTGGCGACACCGCGCCAACCCTTGACTATTTCGGTGGTCAGCGTCTCGACCGTGAACGCGTCCCACCCCTTCAGGAACGGCTGCTTGCCAGGGCTCCTGACGCCGGGGTGCTTGTAGTCCGGGGAGGTAATGGGGACGGGGACCCAGCCATTCGCCAGGAGTGTCAGGCGGAGGGTGGTCGGATCCTGGCTGAAGGTGCTGCCGTCCGGCATCGCCAGCCTCGCTCAGCGCCCGCCGCGGAGGTGCTCGGCCTCGTAGGCCTCCACCTCCGCAAGCGGATAAAGGACACGGCCACCCACGCGCAAATGCCGGGGCCCGCGCCGGGTCTGGCGCCACTTCTCAAGCGTCCGTCCGCTCAGCCGCCAGCGGTCTGCCAGCTCGAGCTGGGTGAGGTGAGGCTGCCCATCCCGCCGCTCCCTCGCATCTGTCGATCCGTCGCGCATCGCCGCACCCCGAAGCAGGTCGTCGGGGGATAGGTAAACCGCGCAATACAACGGACATCCACGACGGACATCCGACGATGCACATCATCGGATGTCTGGCTTGGATGTCCGCTTCAGCGCCCTGTAATCGTCATTCAACTGCTTCTCAATGGTGCTCGCGGTCGGTGGCTGATGTCCGTCAATCTTCGTCTTGATCCAGGCCTCAAGCTCGTTGGCTTCTGCCTTCAAGGTGCCCTTCATCTCGCCCGCCGCCGCGCGAGAGCGCATCTTACGCCGGAGGATCGGCATGAAGCTGACCTTCACCGGCATCTTCAGCTCCGAGCCCTCCTCCTCGACAACACGGCTGGCGTACTCCTCCAAAAACAGGAACAGCGCCTCGTCGGTGAGGCCGCGGACTGTCTCCGCGGTGACCTCAACAGGCGCTGCTGCAACTGCGGGACCGCTCAGCGGTACTGGCGGTGCGCCCGAAAGCGTCTGCATTGTCGCCGTTTCGTACGGGAGCTCCGACAACCTGACCGACACGTAGCGCCGTCCGGCACCTACGACTGTGCTGGCCCGAAAATCGAACTCGTAGTCTGCGACCCACACGCCTGGGATCGCGCTGCGTGCTTCGTGCCGCTCGGGATCGGTTTGGATGCCGCTAAGGTGCATGCGTCCCGCCTCGACCCTTTGACGAAAGTCTCGAAAGAGGACGTCCCAGGCCGCATCCAGCGCGGCATACTCGCGGCGCATGTAGTCGCTCGACACGAGCCTCCCAGGCTCATACCGCGCCGTCGCTCCGCCGAGGTGAGGACGCCTGTCCCAGTCGATGAGTTCCCGTGCGAATGGCCTCTCAGCTCGTCGGACGGCGTCAACCAACTGCGGCTCGCACAGCTGGACGATACCATCTGGCAGAGACAGCAGTGCTGGCGCCGACGACTCCGTCATGACCTGCAGGGTATCGAGTTGGCCCGGTTGATGTCATCCGCTCGCGAGGCGGCCCCGTGAGCGGCCGTCCCAACTCCCTGTATCACCTGCCGCCGCACCTGCGTGAGGTCTCCGACATCCTCGCCCGTGGTCTGGTGCGGCTACGTAGCCGCACCGCGGAGGATCTCGCCCACGACGCCCTGGAGACCGGAGACAGTTCGCTACACTTCACCGCCGACCAGAGCGTGTGTGCGAACCCCCGCGAGAGGAGGTCCGTATGACACGACAGAGCCGCGCCGCCGCGGCGAGCAACGCGCCCGAGGCGTCGCCGGAGCCAGTACTGCCGGCTATTCCGCCCGACACCGTCGTGAGCCGCCTAGCCGCGCTTCAGACCGCGCCGATCGCCGACCTGAAGCAGCAATGGCGGACGCTGTTCGGCAAGGAGGCGCCGCCGTTCAGCCGCAGCTACATCACCAGCCGGCTCGCCTATCGCATCCAGGAA
>NZ_JBNXUM010000050.1:0-34366 GCF_050563545.1 Falsiroseomonas sp. HW251 | reverse complement strand
GCCCCTGCGCCCGGCGCCGGAGCCCGTGCGCCCCGCGCCGCCGCCGCTTGCGGCCGAGGCACCGCGCCCGCTCGCCCCCCCGCCGCGCCCGGCCGCCTCGTCGGAGCGCCGCGACTACCAGCCCGCCCAGCCTCGTGGCGACTACGCCGCGCCGCGCCGCGACTTCGGCGGCCCTGGCGCCGGCGCCGGCGCCCCGCGGGGCGACTACGGCGGTCCGCGACGCGATAGCGGCCCCGGCGGTGGTGCCGGCGGCGGCTATGGCGCCCCGCGCCGCGACTATGGGGCGCCCGGCGGCGGCCCCGGTGGTGGTGCGCCGCGTGGCGACTATGGCGGCCCGCGCCGTGACTTCGGTGCCGGCGGCGGTGCGCCTGGCGGTGCCCCGCGCAGCGATTACGGCCCGCGTCGTGATGGTCCTCCCCCGCGGACCGGCGACGGCCCGCGCCCGGGCGGCTACGGCCCGCGTCCGGGCGGCCCCGGCGGTGGTGCCGGCGGCGGCTATGGCGGCCCGCGTCCCGGTGGTCCCGGCGGCGCCGGCCCGATGCGCAGCGGCCGTCCCGGCCCGGTCCCGACCGGCTTCGGCGGCCCGCGCCGCCCCGGCGGCCCTGGCCCCGGCATCGGCGCGCCTCCGTCCTCGGACACGCCGTCCAAGCTGACGCTTCGCCCGCGCACCGGCCGCGAGGAGGATGAGCGCCGCCGCGCGCTCGGCCCCGACGCCAAGAAGGGCGGCGCGCCGGTCCCGCAGAAGAAGAACACGCTGAGCGGCGCGATCAACCGGCGCGAGGGCCGCATCGACATCGGTGCGGCGATCGAGGGCGAGGACGAGAAGGTCCGCTCGATCGCCTCGATGCGCCGCGCCCGCGAACGCGAGCGGCGGCAGCAGGAGCTGGCGCGCCTGCGGGCCGGCCAGGAGCGCGTGGTGCGCGACGTCGTCATCCCCGAGACCATCACGGTCCAGGAGCTGGCGAACCGCATGGCCGCGCGCGGCGGCGAGGTCGTGAAGTCGCTGTTCCGCATGGGCGTCATGGCCACCCTCACGCAGTCCATCGACGCCGACACGGCGGAGCTGGTCGCGCAGGAATTCGGCCATCGTGTGAAGCGCGTGGCCGAGGGCGATGTCGAGATCGGCCTGGAAGGGATCGTGGACGAGGACGAGGAGCTGGTGCCCCGTCCGCCCGTGGTGACCATCATGGGCCATGTCGACCACGGCAAGACGTCGCTGCTCGATGCGCTGCGCAAGGCCGACGTCGCGGCGCACGAGGCCGGCGGCATCACCCAGCACATCGGCGCCTACCAGGTGGCGATGGCGGACGGGAACCGCGTGACCTTCATCGACACGCCGGGCCACGAGGCCTTCACGGCGATGCGCGCCCGCGGCGCGAGCGTGACCGACATGGTCGTGCTGGTGGTCGCGGCCGATGACGGCGTCATGCCCCAGACGATCGAGGCGATCAGCCATGCCAAGGCGGCCGGCGTGCCGCTGATCGTGGCGATCAACAAGATCGACAAGCCCGGCGTGAAGCCCGACCGCGTGCGGCAGGAACTGCTGCAGCACGAGATCGTGGTGGAGAGCCTCGGCGGCGAGACACAGGAGATCGAGGTCTCGGCGACGCAGAAGATCAACCTCGACAAGCTGCTCGAGGCGATCGCGCTGCAGGCCGAGATCCTGGACCTCCGAGCGAATCCCAACCGCGCGGGCGAGGGCACGGTGATCGAGTCCAAGCTCGACCGTGGCCGCGGCCCGGTGGCGACCGTGCTGGTGCAGCGCGGCACGCTGCGCCAGGGCGACATCGTGGTGGCCGGCGCCGAATGGGGCCGGGTGCGCGCGATGCTCGACGACAAGGGCCGCCAGGTGAAGGACGCCGATCCCTCGGCGCCGGTGGAGATCCTCGGCCTCTCGGGCGTGCCGGCGGCCGGCGAGACCTTCGTCGCCGTTGAGGACGAGACGCGGGCCCGCGAGATCAGCGAGTTCCGCCAGCGCAAGAACCGCGAGAAGCAGGTCGCGGCGATCAGCGCAGGCCGCGGCAGCCTGACCGACATGCTCGCCCGGATCCAGGCCGGCGCGCAGAAGGAGGTCGCGGTCGTCGTCAAGGCGGACGTGCAGGGTTCCTCGGAAGCCATCGCCGTCACGCTCGGCAAGATCGGCAACGAGGAGGTGAAGGTCCGCGTGCTGCTCAGCGCAGTGGGCCAGATCACGGAATCCGACGTGCAGCTCGCCAAGGCCTCCGACGCGGTCATCGTCGCGTTCAACGTCCGCGCCACCACCCAGGCGCGGGAGCTGGCGCAGCGCGAGGGCGTGGACATCCGCTACTACTCCATCATCTACCAGGTGGCGGATGACATCGAGACGCTGGTGCGCGGCAAGCTCGCGCCGGTGCAGCGCGAGAAGTTCCTGGGCTACGCGCAGATCCTGCAGGTGTTCGAGGTCAAGCGCCTCGGCAACGTCGCGGGCTGCCGCGTGACGGAAGGCGTGGTGCGCCGCGGTTGTGGCGTCAGGCTTCTGCGCGACGGCGTGGTGATCCACCAGGGCGAGCTCAGCACGCTGCGCCGCTTCAAGGATGACGTGAAGGAAGTGACGGCCGGCTACGAATGCGGCATGGGCTTCGCCAACTACAACGACATCCGCGTGGACGACCAGATCGAGTGCTACGAGACGGAGACGGTGGCCGCGGAGCTGTAATCCGCGCGCGCCCTGGACTGGACTGGCAGGGGGCGCGGCGCAGGCCGCGCCCCTTCGCGTGAGGGAGGCCCCGTGATGGCCCGCAAGCACGACAGCAAGGGCGGCGATCCGCTCGCCCCGTCACAGCGGCAGCTCCGCGTCGCGGAGGAGGTGCGCCATGCCCTCGCCGCGGTCTTCGCGCGCGAGGAATTCCGCGACCCCGACCTCTACGATCTGCACATCACGGTGACGGAGGTCCGCGCCTCGCCGGACCTCAAGCACATGACGGCCTTCGTTAGCGGGCTCGGCAAGGACCTGACGAAGGAGCAGTTCGCGGGGCTGCGCCGCGTCTCGCCTTTCCTGAAGCGGCAGGTCGCGCAGGCCGTGCGGCTGAAATACGCGCCCGACCTGCATTTCCAGCCCGACACGGCGCTGGACTACGCGATGAAGGTGGACGCGGTGCTGAAGCGCCCCGAGGTCCAGCGCGACCTGGCGCCGCGCCCCGCCACGGCCGAGGACGAGTGACCCGATGCAGGTGCTGGACGAGGACCGCGTCCGCGCGCTGCTGCGCTACGAGGACCTGATCCCCGCGATCGAGCGCGCGCTGGTGGATTACTCCGCAGGCCGCGTGCAGGCGCCGCCGCGCCAGATGCTGGAGGTGCAGCCCGCCGGCGGCTTCTTCGCACCGATGACCGCGATCGCGCCCTTCGGCATGGGCGTGAAGCTCGTCAGCTTCTTCCCCCACAACACCGGCGTGCCGACGCATCACGCGCTGATCGCGCTGTTCCGCGCCGAGACCGGCGAGCCGCTGGCGGTGATGGATGGCAGGCTGATCACGGAGATGCGGACGGCCGCGGCCTCGGCGGTGGCGACGAAGGCGCTGGCGCGGCGCGACGCGCGGGTGCTGGCGGTGATGGGCACCGGCGTGCAGGCGCATGCGCATCTCGATGCGATGCCGCATGCCCGTGATTTCCAGGAGGTGCGGGTGTGGGGGCGCGATCCCGCGAAGGCGCGCCACCTGGCCGCGCAGTTCGGCGCGGTGGCGGTGGAAGACGCGGAGGAGGCGGTGCGCGGCGCGGATGTCGTGGTGACCGCGACCTCGGCGACGGAGCCGGTGCTGAAAGGGGCGTGGCTCGGGCCGGCGTCGCATGTGAATGCGGTGGGGTGGCGCGGACCGAAGGGCAGGGAGCTCGACGACGAGGCGATGCTCGGGGCGTTCGTCGTCGCGGATTCGCGGGCGAATGTGATGAACGAGTCGGGCGACGTGCTGATCGCCGGCGCGACGGTGGGCGCGGAGATCGGCGAGATCCTGGCGGGGACGAAAGCCGCGCCGGCGGGCCGCCGGACGGTGTTCGAATCCGTGGGGCTGTCGGTGGAGGACGTGGCCGTGGCGGCGCTGGTAGTGTCGAAGCTGGGGTGACGTGGCGCTGACCCCCACGCGGCCGCTGCGCGGCCACCCTCCCCCGCAAGCGGGAGAGGGATAAAGGGCGCCACCGCTCCCTCTCCCGCTCGCGGGGGAGGGTTGGGCTGGGGGTTTGCGCTACCTTCGCCTACTCCAGCGTCACCCCGACTTCCCTCACCAGCGCCCGATACGTCGCGCGTTCCCGCGCCAGATAACTCGCGAACGCGTCCGGCGGGCTCGCGATGACCTCGGCGCCGAAGTCGCGCAGCAGCCTTTCCTTCACCTCCGGCACCTCCAGCACACCCCGAAAATCCTGCGCGATGCGCGCAACCAGGGCGGGCGGCATCGCCTTCGGGCCGACCAGGCCGAACCAGCCGACGCTGTCGAAGCCGGGATAGCTCTCCGCCACCACGGGGATCTCCTCCATGCCGGGGAAGCGGCGGAGCGACGTCAGCGCCAGCGCCTTCATCTGCCCGCCGCGCACCTGCGGCGCGATCACCGGCGTGCCATCGATCATCAGGTCGGTGCGGCCCATCAGCGCGTCCTGGATCGCGCCGGCGGTGGTGGAATAGGGCACGTTGGTCATGTCGAAGCCGGCCGCGCGCTTCAGCAGCTCGCCCGCGAAGCGCGGGAGGTTGGCACCCGACGTCGTGGCGAAGGTGATGCGGCCGGGGGCCGCCTTCCCTGCCGCGACCAGTTCGGCCAGCGTGGAGACCGGCGAATCCTTCCGCACGCCGAGCATGAAGGGCGTGGCCATGAGCTGCGTGATCGCCACGAAGTCGCGGTCGGTGTCGTAGCCGGGGTTGCGCATCAGCCATTCGTTCAGCAGCAGGATCGAGGCCTGCGCGAAGAGCAGCGTGTGCCCGTCGCCCGGCGCCTGCGCGGTGATCTGCGCGGCCAGGTTGCCGTTCGCGCCGGGCCGGTTGTCGATCACCACGGGCTGTCGCCACAACGTGGAGAGCCGGTCCGCCATCAGCCGTGCCGCGACATCGGGCGCGGAGCCCGGCGGCGCGCCGATCAGCAGCCGGATCGGGCGCGCAGGGAAGTCCTGCGCCAAGGCGAGGCGCGGCAGCGCCAGCGACGCGGCGGCTGTCAGCAGGAACCGGCGTGGGACGGTTGTGCTCATCTTGGTCTCCCCCCTCACCCATCCCTCTCCCGCCCTGTGGGGGGAGAGGGCAAGGAATGGCGGCTCAGGCGCCGCGTATGGTGTCGAGTATCGCCGCGGCGTCGCCCGCGGTATCGCCGCGCCAGGCGACGTGCTGGTCCGGGCGGATCAGCGCCAGGCGCGCGCCATAGAGATCGCGCAGCCGGTCGTCGCGCGGCGTGACGACGCTGAGCGGCACGCCGGACCGCGACGCGGCTGTGGCCAGGCGTCCGGCCTCGTCCGATGCGCCGGTGTCGGTGACCAGCAGCGTGAAATACTGGCCGAAGCGGTCGTAGAGCGAATCGCCGTCCCGCAGCCAGAGATGCGGCGCAACGCAGCCCGGCCGCGCGCTCGGCTCGTATTCCGTCACGCGCTCGGGCGGCGCGGGCGTGCCGTCCGGCACCAGGATCGGCGAGCCGTCGTAGTGGTAGCCGATGACGACGCCCAGCGTGCGGAACTCCCGGATCTTCTGGCTCTGGATGAGCTCCCCGACCTCGCGCCGGACCGCGTCCGCCGCCGGGCCGTCCTGTTCCAGCTCCGGCCGCGCGAAGGCGCCGGAGAGGAGGGAGTGGTTCGCCACCGCCTCCGCCACCACGCGGCGATGCACGGGGCGCCGCTCGGCCTCGTAGCTGTCGAGCAGCCGCGGGCCGCCCCAGCCGCGCAGCACGGCGGCGAGCTTCCAGCCGAGATCGACGCTGTCGCCGAGGCCGAGATTCATCCCGTAGCCGCCATAGGGCGGATGGATGTGGCAGGCGTCGCCGGCGAGGAAGATGCGGCCCTGCGCATAGCGGTTCGCGATCAGGCTGTGCGCGGACCACCGGTCGTCCACGATGATCTCGAAGGGCACCTCGCGCCCGAAGGCGGCGTTGATCCGCTGGCGCAATTCCGCGCCCTCCGGCGGCTCGGTGCCGTTCGGGATGGGGAAGCCGAAGAACCAGGTGTCGTCCACATCCATCGGCCCGCACGTCGCGGGGCAATCGGCATTGGCCAGCCAGTACATGATGGCGCGGCGCGTCGCGAAGATCTCCGACAGCGCGGGCGATCGCAGGACGTAGCCGATGTGCTGCGCGAAGGCGTAGTCGCCTTCCATCCTCGCGCCGATCATCTCGCGCACCTGGCTGCGCGATCCGTCGGCGCCGACGAGATACTGCGCGCGGATGGCGCTGGCCTGGCCGGAGGCGGCGTCCACCACCGTCGCCTCGATGCCGTCGGGCGATTGCGTCACCGCGTCCAGCCGCACGCCCGATCGCAGCGTGACGCTGGGCTGGGCCGCGGCATGCGCCTTCAGCACCGCCTCGACCTTGTATTGCGGGATCCACTGCGCGCCTTCGCTGAAGCGGTCATCGCGGGCGTCGCGCGCGCCGTAGAAGGCGTTGTGGAAGGTGGTGAGGTGATGGCCGAAGAGCCGCGTCTGGAAGGTCACGTCGGTCGGGAAGTCCGGCGGCAGCGGCGCCGACGCGCGCAGTGTCTTCGCGATGCCCCAGCGCCGCATGTGCTCCATGGAACGCACGTTGGTCGTCTTCGCCCGGGGCTGAAGGGCCTTGCGCTCATGCTGCTCGACAAGCGTGGTGCGGATGCCGCGCAGGCCGAGCTCGACGGCCAGCGCCAGGCCGATCGGACCGCCGCCCGCGATCAGGACCTCGGTCTGCATCAGCGCGCCTCGGTGTTCTCGACGAGGTAGGGCGGCGGCATCGGGCCCCAGAGGAAGAAGCCGTCCTCCATCGGGTGCTCCGCGCTTTCCCACTCCATCGCGGCGGGGACGAAGTCGATGTCGCAGGAGAACTCGCACCAGCTGCCCCAGGGATCGCGCATGTAGTGGAAGTAGTTCGACCCCAGCACGTGCCGCCCGAGCCCCCAGCCATCCTGGTAGCCCTTGGCGAACATCGCCATCGCGCCGAGGCCGATGGATTCGATGGACGGCATGTCCCAGGAGAGGTGGTGCAGCCCCGGCGCCTCGGACTTCGCGAAGGCGATCATGTGGTGGTCGCTGCCATGGACGCCGTGCAGGAAGGCGATCATGTCGGCCGACTTGTCGGACAGGCGCAGGCCGATCACGCGCTCGTAGAATTCGATGGCGCGCGGCACGTCGGGGGTGAAGCGCAGGATGTGGCTGAGGCGCCGCGGCTTCTCCTGCACCGCCATGCGGCGATAGGGCGCGTTGCGGATGCCCGGAGGCGTCGCCGGTGCGGCGGGCGCCACGACCTTCTCGTCGGGCGAGGTCTTCGGCCCGACGCGGATCTCGATCAGCAGCCCGTCGGGATCGCGCAGCCAGAGCCCGTTGCTCGCGAAGCCCGGCGGGGCATCCAGCAGCGTCACGCCCTGTGCCTCGATGTGCTGCTTGAAGCGGGGCAGGTCTTCCTCGAAGCAATGAAAGGTGACGTGGTGCATCGCCTTGCGCGGCGCCTCGATCACGCGGCCCCAGCGATAGCCGCCGGCGCTCAGCGCGAGCTGCCCGCCCTCGTTCGCGGTATCCAGGCCGAAGGTTCCGTAGAAATCCTCGGCCTTCTCGACCCCCGGCACGCCGAGCACGAACTCGCCGATGGAATGGACGCCGAGGACGCCGGGCTTGCGCGTCGCGGCGACGTGGCCTGCCTGGGCCGTCATGCTGTTCCTCCTGCTTCTGCTGCCGCGCCGTTCAGGCGAAGCAGGCGTTCGGCATTGCCCGCCATCACAGCGTGGCGCTCTTCCGGGGTGAGGTCGAGGGCGCCGAGCGCGTCGAGCGTCGGCCGGATCGGGCCGAAGGGCGCATCGGTCGCGAAGACGATCCGACTGGCACCGTAGAAGCGCAGGACGGTGGGCAGGCCCGTGCCGCTCCCGAACATGGCGGTGTCCGCCCAGACGTCGCGGAAGTAGTCGAGATGCGGGCGCTTCAGCGCCGGCAGCACGCCGGACAGGTCCTCCTCCGCCGTACGGCTGCCCAGCACCGCCATGCCCGGCCCGACGCGGCCGTCGAAGAAGGGAATCATGCCGCCGCCATGGTGCGTGATGAGATTGAGCCCGGGATGCCGGTCGAGCAGGCCGGTCAGCACCAGGCGGGACACCGCGACCGAGGTCTCGTAGGGCCAGCCGAAGCACCACCACATCTCGTAGCGGCTGCGCGGCTCGTCCGCGTAGTCCGGCATCGCCGAGGACCGCGTGGGATGCAGGAAGACCGGAAGCCCGTGCGCCTCCATCGCGGCGAAGAGCGGCGCGTATTCCGGCCGGTCCAGCGGCTTGCCCGCGACGTTGGTGAAGATCTGCACGCCGCGGGCGCCGAGGTCGCGGATCGCCCGCCCGGCCTCGCGCACCGCGCCCTCGGGCTCGAGCAGCGAGACCGTGGCGACGAAGGCGGGGAAGCGGTCGGGATGGCGGGCGCAGAGCGCGGCGAGGCCGTCATTGCCGGCCCGCGCGAGCTCGGCAGCGGCGTCCGCCGGCAGGATCTCCTCGAGCGGCGGGTTGGGAAGCGAGATGACCTGCCGGTATCCGGGACCGCCCGCATCCATGTCCCGGAACCGCCGGTCGAGATCCACGAGCGCCGCAACGGAGGCGAGCCGCTTGCCGATGTTGATGCGCCCGGACGCGACGCGCCCCAGCACGTCGAGGAAGCCGTCGGGCAGGATATGCGTGTAGATGTCGAGCGCGTTCATTCCGCAGGGATCCTCGCCGTCCGGACCACCGCGGCCCATTTCGCCATGTCGGCGGCGACGAGGTCGCGCAGGCGTTCCGGCGGACCGCCGACCGGCGTCGTGCCGTAGGCGGCCAGCGCGGCTGCCGTCTCCGGCGTGGCCAGCACCTCATTCGCCGCCGCGTTCAGCCGCGCGACCAGCGCGGCGGGCGTGCCGTGCGGCGCGAAGAGCCCGTACCAGCCGCCCATGTCGGTGGCCGGCAGGCCCGCCTCGGCGAGCGTCGGCGTGTCGGGCAGGGTCGGCAGGCGGGCGGGGCTCGCCACGGCGGCGAGGCGCACGCGGCCGCCGCGTGCGAGCTCGGCGGCACCGCCGGCCGACATGAACATCGCCACGACCTCGCCGGCCAGCAGGTCCGTCGTCGCGCCGGCCAGGCCGCGATAGGGGATGTGCGCGACGTCGATGCCGGCCTGCTGCTTCAGCAGCTCCATCGCGAGGTGATGCGGCGTGCCGATCCCCGGTGAGCCGTAGTTCAGCTGGCCGGGACGCGCCCTGGCGCGCGCGATGAACTCTGCCGCCGTCGCGCCGGCAGAGGGATGCAGCATCAGCGCGAAGCCGACGGTGCCGATCTCGATCACGGGCTCGAAGCCGGTGACGGGATCGTAGGGCAGGTTCTGGAACAGGCTCGCATTCATCGCGAGGGTGTTGGTCTGCACCAGCAGCGTCGTGCCGTCCGGCGCCGCGCGGGAGACCGCGGCGCTGCCGATGTTGCCGCTGGCGCCGGCACGGTTGTCCACCACGAAGGGCTGGCCAAGCCGGCGCGACAGGCCCTCGGCCAGCATCCGCCCGACGACATCCGGCGGCGCGCCCGGCGTGTAGGGCACGATCACCGTCACCGGCCGCCCCGTCTGCGCGAGGGCTGGCCGGGCGAGCAGCGCGACGCCAGCGCCAAGGAGCGCCCTGCGCGTGGCGACGCGATCCGCGCCTTTTCCTCCCACGGCCTCCTCCCCTCTTCCGCCTTCTCGGGGCGATGCTACCCCGGCCCCATGCGGGCCGACACCGCCGCATAGCCCGGCCAAATCCACCGGACAAGGAAAAATCTATTTTTTCCCTTTTGATGGATTTTGGTGCCCGGCTCGGTTATGTCGTCCGATCATGCCTCGCGACGCGACGACCGGCGGCAGCCTCACCCAGACGGCCTATGAACGACTGCGCGCCGACGTGCTGGCCTGCCGGCTGCGGCCGGGCGAGCGGGTGCGCATCAACGACCTCTGCGAGCACCTCTCCGTCAGCCTCAGCGCGGTGCGGGAGGCGCTGTCGCGCCTGGCGGCCGAGGGCTTCCTGGTGGCGGAGCCGCAGCGCGGCTTCCGTGTCGCGCCGATCTCGGCGGAGGAGCTGCGCGACCTGACGGCGGTGCGCGTCGAGATCGAGGGCCTGTGCCTGCGCCGCGCCATCGCCGCCGGCGACGTCGCGTGGGAGGAGCAGCTGGTCGCCGCGCATCATCGCCTGTCGCGCACGCCGGAGCGCGAGGAGGGCGACGAGAATCGCGTCGGCGAGGCCTTTGCCACTGCCCACGCCGCCTATCACCGCGCGCTGGTCGCGGGCTGCGACAGCCCCTGGCTGCTGCGGCTGCGCGAGATCCTCTATGCGCAGGGCGAGCGCTACCGCCGCCTGTCCGTGCCCCTCGCGCGGCGGCCGCGCGACCTGAAGCGCGAGCATCGCGAGATCATGGAGGCCGCGCTGGCGCGCGACGCGGATCGCGCCGTGGCGCTGCTGGCGCGGCACATGGAGCTGACAGCGGCGATCCTGCTGGAGGCGGAGGGTGACGGGCCCGGCCTCGCCGTGACGCGATCGCAACCCGGCACCTGACGCGCCGCGCCGCGTTGGCGCGGGATGGATGCCCTGCCCGAAAGACCACCCCGGATAGGCCCCGTGCCGGAGGGGCGCATCGGCTGGGTCTGCAACTGGCTCGTTCCCGGCCTGCCGGAGAAGGAGGCGCGCGCCTTCAACTTTCGCGACACCACCGTCGCCGCGCTGCTCCGGCTCGCCCCCGCGGCGCAGGTCGGGAAGCTGCTCGAGCTCATCCGCCACAACGCCGCCGCCCTCTCGCGCCAGGTCGCGCTGACCGCGGATCTGCCGCCGGGCCAGCGCGCCATGCGCATCGCGAGCCATGCGCTGCCCTGCTTCACCCACCCCGCCATCCGCCCGCTCTATGACGAGCCCGCGCTGCGCGAAGCCGTGGAGGCGCTGCTCCCGCCGGTCGGCGAGACGGCGCGCTCGGGCGATGTCCGCCTCTCCACCCATCCCGCGCAGTTCTGCGTGCTGACCAGCGCGCGGGAGGGGGTGCTGCGGAACTCAGTGGAGGAGGTCGAGTACCACGTCTTCCTCTTCCGCCTGCTCGGCCTGGCCGGCGGCTGGCATCCGCGGGGGACGCACATCAACATCCATGGCGGCGCCCGCGCGCCGCTCGAGGCCTTCCGTGCCGGCTTCGCCCGCCTCTCGGCCGAGGCGCGCGGCCTGCTGACGGTGGAGAACGACGAGGTCTCCTACGGGCTCGACGACCTGCTGCCGCTGTCGGAGATCCTGCCGGTGGTGCTCGACCTGCATCACCACTGGGTCGCGACGGGCGAATATATCGAGCCCGGCGACCCGCGCGTGGCGGTGGTCGCGGCGTCCTGGCGGGGCGTGCGGCCGATGGCGCATGTCAGCGCCCCGCGCGAGGAGCTCAGCCCCTCGCAGGACCTGCCGGACCGCGCTGCGCTGCTGGCCTCCGGTGTCACGGCGCGCGACCTGCGCGCGCATGCGCCGCGGCTCTGGAACGGCCCGCACGCAGCCTGGGCGCGCCGCCACCTCGCCTGGACCGACCTCGAGGTCGAGGCGAAGGACAAGAACCTGGCGAGCGCCGCCTTCGCCCGCGGCTGAAGCCGTGCTACGCGCCCGCCCTTCGTCGGAGCGTATGATGAGCGAGCGTTCAGGGGGCGGCCGCGGCCGGCCAGGCGGGCATGGCGGGCACCGCCGGCAGAACCGCAAGCCGAAGGGCCGGCCGCTGGATGGCTGGCTGATCGTGGACAAGCCCTCCGGCATCGGCTCGACCGACGTCGTCAACAAGGTCAAGCGCCTGTTCGACGCGCAGAAGGCCGGCCATGGCGGGACGCTCGATCCGCTGGCGACGGGGCTGCTGCCGGTCGCCTTCGGCGCGGCCACCAAGACCGTCCCCTATGTCATGGACGGCACCAAGACCTACCGCTTCACCCTGCGCTTCGGGGAGGCGCGGGACACCGACGACGCCGACGGCCAGGTCATCGCGACGGACGCCGCGCGCCCGACCGACGATCAGATCAACGCCGCCCTGCCGGCCTTCCGCGGCGACATCATGCAGGTCCCGCCGATCTATTCCGCCATCAAGGTCGCGGGCGAGCGCGCCTATGACCTGGCGCGGGAGGGCCAGGCCGTGGAGCTCGCTCCCCGCCCGGCGCGCGTGGACCGCTTCGAACTGATCGAGCGGCCGGGTGCCGATACCGCCATCTTCCACGTGGAATCCGGCAAGGGCGTCTACATGCGCAGCCTGGCCCGGGACCTGGCGAAGGCCTGCGGGACGGTCGGGCATATCGCCGCCCTGCGCCGGCTGCGGGTCGGACCCTTCCGGGAGGAGCACGGGATTCCCCTGGACAAGCTGCTCGTTCCGGGCGATACGCCGCCCCCTTCCCCGGACCTCCTGCTTCCGGTGACGACCGCGCTGGCCGACATCCCGGCACTGGCCGTCTCCGCAGCGGAGGCCACCCGCCTCTTCCAGGGCCAGGCGCTGAGCCTGGTGGACCTGATGGGCCGGGTTCCGGACGCCGCCGACCCCAACGGGGGCTTGGTGCGTGCGATGGCGGGGGGGCGCCTGATCGGCCTCTGCCGGCTCGAGGACGGATGGATGCACCCCGAGCGGGTGCTCACCGGCGAGCGGCTGGAGGAGGCCGGGGGCGAACAACCCTGACTGCGAAGGAACACGCGATGTCGACGACGACGGCCGGCGCCGAGAAGCGCGCCGGGATCATCCAGGCCTATGCGACGAAGCCCGGCGACACCGGCAGCCCCGAGGTCCAGGTGGCGCTGCTGTCGGACCGGATCTCCGGCCTGACCGAGCACCTGAAGGCGCATCCGAAGGACTTCCACAGCCGGCGCGGCCTGCTGGTCCTGGTCGGCCAGCGGCGCGGGCTGCTGGACTACCTGAAGAAGAAGGACCAGGCGCGCTACGACAGCCTGATCGGGCGTCTCGGGCTGCGGCGCTAACAGCGTCTTTCCCTCTCCGCTCCCTTGTTCCCCCTCCCCCGCAGTTGCGGCGGAGGGAACGGGTGGGGGCCGAGACACGCAAAAGGCCGGAAGGGGCAGCCCCTTCCGGCCTTTGTCGTAGCGGTGTGCCCCCTCCCGACCTCCCCCGCAACTGCGGGGGAGGGGGAAGAGAAGCGCCGGGCGTAGCGCCCCCTAGATCTTGTCCTTGTCCATCGTGTCGCGGACCGCGTCCTTGGCGCCGCCGACGGTGTTCTGGACCTTGCCCTTCGCCTTGTCGGCCTTGCCTTCGGCCTCAGTCTTGGTGTCGCCGGTGACCTTGCCGACGCCTTCCTTCACGGCACCCTTGATCTGGTTGCCCATGCCCTTCAGACGATCCTCGTCCATTCTCACGCTCCCTTTTTGCCGCGCGGCGCAATCGCCGCGTGCATGGGAAAACGCCGCCTAGGGCCCAGGGTTCGGGTAAGTAGCAGCCTAGGCCGGGACCGAGGCGATCGCCGCCTCCACGGCATCGCCGAAGCGTTCGACGATCGTCTCCACCTGTTCGCGCGTGACGATATAGGGCGGCGCCAGGATGACGTGGTTGCCCTGCCGTCCGTCAACCGTGCCGCCCATGGGGTAGCAGGCGAGGCCGCGCTCATAGGCCTCCTTCTTGACGCGCTCATGAAGTTGCAGGGCGGGGTCGAAGACGGCCTTCGAGGCGCGGTCCGTCACGAGCTCCACCGCCCAGAAGAGACCCCGCCCGCGGATGTCGCCGACATGGCGGTGGTTGCCGAGCCGCTCCGTCAGCCGCTGTTCCAGCAGCGCGCCCATGGCCTTGACGTTGTCGAGCAGCCGCTCCTCCCGGATCACCTGCTGCACCGCCAGCGCGGCGGCCGAGGCGATGGGATGCGCCTGGTAGGTATGGCCGTGCATGAAGCCGCCGGAGCCCTGCGCGATCGCCTCGATCACCTTGCCCGCGATCAGGATGCCGCCGATCGGCTGGTAGCCGCCGCCGAGGCCCTTCGCGACGATCTGGATGTCGGGCGCCACGCCTTCCTGCTCCCACGCATGCATGGTGCCGGTGCGGCCCATGCCGCACATCACCTCGTCCAGGATCAGCAGCGCGCCGTGCCGGTCGCAGATCTCGCGCACCGCCTTGAAGTAGCCGGGCAGGGCGGTGACGCAGCCGAGCGTGGCACCCACCACGGGCTCCGCCATGAAGGCGGCGACGGTGTCGGGGCCGAGGCGCTGGAACTCGGCCTCGAGCTCGGCGGCGAGGCGCGCGACGTAGTCGGCGTCGGACTCCTCGTCGCGCCGGTCGCGCCAGGCGTAGCAGGGCGAGACGTGGTGGAAGGCGTCGGACAGCAGCGGCCTGTAGAGCGCGCGCCGCATCATGTTCCCGCCCGCGGCCAGCGCCCCGAGGGTGTTGCCGTGGTAGCTCTGCCGCCGCGCGATGAAGTTGGTGCGCTGCGCCTCGCCGCGCTCCACGTGATACTGCCGCGCGAGCTTGATCGCGGCCTCCGCCCCCTCGCTGCCGGAGGAGCAGAGATAGAGGTGGGTCAGCCCGCCCGGCTCGCCGTCCAGCACGAGGTCGGCGAGTTGTTCGGCGCTCTCGCAGGAATAGAGCGCGGTGTGGGCGTAGCTCAGGCGATCCATCTGCGCCTGCATCGCCGCGAGCACCCGGGGATGCCCGTGCCCGAGGCACGCAACGGCTGCGCCGCCCGATCCGTCGATGATCGTCTTGCCGTTGGAGTCGTGGATGAAGATGCCCTCACCGCTCAGGGCGAGCGGCGGGTCGCTGCGCAGGTTGCGCTGGAGCAGACGGGATCGCATGGGGGAATGGAACGCCGCGACCGCTTCGCGGTCAATCGGCGCGCGGCAGGCGCCGACGTATCTCGCGCTCAACGCGGCCGATATCGGGCAGGCCGATCAGGCTCTTTCAATAGCCGCTCTCATGGTCGTCCTCGGTCGGCTCGCGATGGCGCATGAGCAGGTCGCCGCGTTCGTCCGGCAAGGCGTGGCAGACGACCTCGACGATGTCGGCGTAGCCGACCCAGCGCAGCGATGGTCCGCGCGGCGCTCTGCCCGCCGGTCGCCAGGAACAGCGTGGCGACGGCGAGCACCGGAACGCCGCCGAGCGTCAGCAGCAGTTGGCTGCGTGCAAGGGCGCGCGGGTCGGTTGGCCGTGCCAACGCACCACTTCATCGTCCTGCAACTCGTGTCGCAGTGCCGCGGGTAGATCGCTCACGCGCCGGTCATGTCAGGATCGCAATGCCCAGGCGAAGGCCTGCTTGAGCCGCGCCGTCGCGTCCTCCTCGAAGATCGTTCCATGTGCGAAGATCACGCGCTCGGGCTGCCACGCGACCAGCCGCTCTATCACCGCGCGGTTCGCCGTGCGATGCCCGCCCCACCGCATCGCCCATCGCAGGTAGAAGGGCGCGCCGCCCTTGCCGGTGCTGCCGGACAGCCGGGCGAAGAAGCGCATCGCGGTCGTCAGCCGCGCGGGCTCCATCGCCTGCACCGTGTCGGTCAGGATCAGCGTGCGCGTGGGGCGGTGCAGGAACGCAACCTCCGCGAAGCCGGGCGCGGTGAGGATTGCGTGGTCGATCTCCCCGGCCCATTCCGGCGGCGGGTCGGGGCCGAGCTCCGCGTCGAAGCGCGGCGCATCATTCCTCTTCGCGAGCCGCGCGACGATGCCCGGCGCGCCCCAGCATCGCGCGCGCGGGACGGCAGCCTGCCACGGCCCGATGCCGAGCCAATGCACGCTGTCCGGCGCGACGAGGTGCCGGATGGGCCCGAGCGCCTCGACCGCGGCGTGCAGGGCGGCGCGATGCTGCGTCGGCGAATGCAGCCAGAGCCCGCCGTCGCGCAGGCGCAGCACCGTCATCCGGATCGGGATCTCCAGCGTGCCGGGCAGCGCGGCGTCGACCACCCAGACGCCGTCCGCCAGCTCCTTCGGCACCTCGAGCGGCGGATAGCCCTCGCTCATCGCCTCATTCCGGCGTGAACCAGAGCGTCATGTGGTAGTCGATGGTCAGCTCCTCCCCCCGCCGGAGGCGATGCGGCAGGCCGGCCCGCAGCGGGCCCTCGGATGATCCGTCCATCCCTGCCCGACGTGCGGGACAGCGCCGGGTTTCCGGCCTTCCGCGACGTCATGGCGCGGTCAGCATCCCGACCACCGCGCCCGTCATGCAGCAGGCGATGGAGCCCGACACCAGGCTCGGCAGCCCGAGCCCCACGATATCGGCGCGCCGTTCCGGGCACATCGCGACCATCCCCCCCAGCATGATCCCGACCGAGCCGAAATTGGTGAAGCCGCAGAGCGCATAGGTCAGGATCAGCCGCGAGCGCGGGTCGAGCCCGAGCCCGCCGGAGGTCCCGAGCTCGAGATACGACACGAACTCGTTCACCACGACCTTGGTGCTGAGCGAGCCCGCGACGGTCATTGCCTGCTCCGCCGGAACGCCCATGGCAAACGCAAGGGGCCAGAACAGCCAGGCGACGATCCTCTGCAGGGTCAGTCCCGTCAGCGGCAGCAGCGCCGCATTGACCAGCGCGACGAGCGCCACGAAGACGATCAGCATCGCCATGATGCCGAGAAGCAGCTGCAGCCCGTCCAGCGTGCCGCGGGTGATCGCCTCCATCGCGCTGTCGTAGATCGGCGGCGCCGAGCCGTCCTCCTGCGCGATCGTCTCGGCGTCGCGCGCGAGGGGAGGCATCATCAGCAGCGCGGCGAGCACGGCGGCCGGCGCCGCGACCATGCTGGCGACCAGCAGCTGCCCCGCGGCATCGGGGACGACGGGCGCGATGAACAGCGCATAGACCACCAGCATGTTGCCGCTGATCGTCGCGAGCCCCGCGGTCATGACGACGAACATCTCGCTGCGGGTCAGGCGGGCGAGCCAGGGGCGGATCAGCAGCGGCGCCTCCACCATGCCGACGAAGACATTGGCCGCGACCGAGAAGCCCGTGGCGCCGCCGATCCCGAAGGCGCGCGTCAGCAGCCTGCCCAGCGCGCCGACGATCACCGGCAGCACCCGCCAGTGATAGAGCAGGGCGGAGAGCGCGCCGACGACGAGCACCAGCGGCAGGGCCTGGAAGAAGAGGATGAAGCTCGCGCCGGGCATCTTCTCGTCGAAGGGCAGGGGCGCGCCGCCGAGATAGCCGAAGACCAGGCTGGTGCCCTGCCTCGTCGCGTTGGCCAGCGCGTTCACGCCGTCGCCGAAGGCCTCGAAGAGCAGGCGCAGGATGGGGACGTGCAGGAGAGCCGCGGCGATCGTGACCTGCAGCCCGAGGCCGGCCGCGACGATGCGCCAGGTCACGCCGCGCCGGCAGCCGCCCAGCACCCAGGCCAGCAGGCAGAGCGCGAGCAGGCCGACGCCCGACTGCAACTGCAATGCGCTCATTCCGCGGCCTTCGCTGGTGTCTCGTCCGGGATGTCGAGGGCGCGGATCGCCTCGCCGCGCGCGGCGATCCTGCCGGCGCTGGTCTCGATCTCGCGCATGTCCTGCGCCATCGCGGCGTAGTGGCCGCGCAGCGCGCCGACGCGGCGCTCGAGCCGCGAGGTCTCCTCGGCCAGCTTCTCGACTTCCGACCGGATGCGGCGCGCCTCCGATTGCAGCCGCGCGTCGCGCAGCAGGCCGCGCATGGTGTTCAGCACGGCCCAGAGCGTGGAGGGGCCGACGATGTGCACGTGACGCCGCGCGGCCTCGGCGACCAGGTCCGCGAAGTCGGCGTGCAGCGCGGCGTGGATGGCTTCCGAGGGCACGAACATGAGTGCGCCCTCGGCGGTCTCGCCGGGGATGAGGTACTTCCCCTCGATGTCGGTGACGTGCCGGCGGATGTCGGCCACGAAGCGCCGCCTCGCGGCATCGCGCGCGGGGCCGTCCTGCATCGCGGCCCAGGCCTCGAGCGGGAACTTGCTGTCCACCGCGATCGGGCCGGGCGGGAAGGGCAGCAGGACCAGGCAGTCGCAGCGCGTGCCGTTCGACAGCGTGTGCTGCCAGGAGAAGCCGGCGGCGGGCAGGCGATCCTCGATGAGGTCGCGCAGCTGCACCTCGCCCAGCGCGCCGCGCGCCTGCTTGTTGCCGAGCACCGCGGCGAGCGAGGTGACTTGGCTACCCAGCGCCTCGATGTTCGACCGGGCGGCGTCGATGACGGCGAGGCGCTGCTGGATCGCGCCGGCGGTCTCCTGCGTGCGCTGCGCGGCGGCGTCGAGCTGCGACGCCAGCGCGCGCTCCTGGTCCCGCAGCCGCTCCTCGGTCCGGGCGGCGAGGCGTTCCTGCGACGCCGCGAGCTGATCGAGCGTCGCGGCGAGGCGCGCGAGATCCTCCGCCTGGCGCCCGCGGCGTGCGGCGAGCAGCAGCAGCGCCGCGAGGACGACGGCGAACGCGATCAGCGCGGGCGGCAGCCAGTCCGGCAGGGCGGGGTCTCCGAGTCGCGGGCCCCGATCCTGCCACGGATCACAGCCAGCGGCGCGTCCGCGCGGCGTAGGCGTCCCATTCCGGGCCGAAGAGGGCGGCGAGCTGCGCTTCCTCCCGCCGGATCGCCAGGCGGTTCACGGCAAGCGCCGCGGCGAGCGCGCAGGGGATGAACCAGGGATTGCCGAAGGCGACGGCGAAGCCGCCGACCATCACGGTGTTCCCGAGGTAGATCGGGTTGCGCGTGATCCGGAACGGCCCGGTGGTGACCAGCGCGGTCGCCGGCCGGTTCGGCAGGATGTTGGCGCGGCGGCGCATCATCGTGCCCATCGCCCAGAGATCGAAGCCGAGCGCGGCGGCGATCACGACGAGGCCCGCCAGCTGCACGCGCCAGTCCGTCGGCCACCAGGCCATGGGAAACCACTCGCCGAGCTTCAGCCCCGCCAGCGCCGCCGCGAGATAGAGCAGCGGCGGCCAGGGGATGCGGCTGAGGCGCGGCGCTTCGCTCACAATATCCGTTGCTTCGGCACCCGCGCGCTGAACCAGGCGGCGGCCAGCATCAGCGCGGCCGCGCAGAGGAAGGCCGCGCGGAAGGCGCCGACCATCGAATCGCGGAAGGACGCGGCCTCCGCCTCCGACAGATGCGCCAGCCCCGCCGGGCCGTGGTTGACCAGCAGGACGAAGAGCTCGGCCGCGGTGCCGCCCTCCGCCACCAGCGCGCCGAACAGCACCGCGCCGACCAGCGCCGTGCCGACTGCGCTGCCCAGCGCGCGGCTGAACTGCACGGAGGCCGTGGCGGTGCCGAGCCTCGCCTGGCCGGCCGCCACCTGCACCGTCACCTGCACCATCGGGAAGGACGGGCCGAGGCCGATCGAGACCAGCCCGAGCAGCGCCGCCATCGCCACCACGCCGAGCCGCCCCGTCCCGAAGGCCGTCGCCGCCATCAGCGCCGCCGCGACCACCAGCCCGATCGTCGCCCAGATCATCCCGCGCCCCGTACGCGACAGCAGCCGCCCCGCGACCATCGCGCCGATCGCCGCCAGCACCGCCAGCGGCAGCAGGGCGAAGCCCGATTCCGACGGCGACAGGCCGCGCACCGCGGCGAAATACATCGGCACGAAGGCGATCACGCCGACATAGGCGCCCGACATCAGCGCGGAACACAGATTGGCCCGCCAGATCGAGGGCTCCCCCAGCACTTCCAGCGGCAGCAGCGGGTCCTTCGCGCGCCTCTCCTGCCGCCAGAGCAGCCAGACCGCCGCCGCGGCGACCGCCGCCAGCCCCAGCGCCAGCAGCAGCGCCGGCGCGGTCAGCCGCCTCGCCTCGTCCAGCGCGAAGAGGGCCGGCGCGACGAAGAGCGCGAAGAGGACCAGCCCCCACCAGTCGAAGGCGAAGCCCCGCGCATCGCCTGGCGCCGCATTGCCGAGCCGCCGGATCGCCAGCCAGGCCGTCAGCATCGCCAGCGGTGGCTGCAGCAGAAAGACCGCGCGCCAGCCGAACGCCTCGGTCAGCACGCCGCCCGCGACGGGCCCGAGCGCGCTGGCCGAGGCGAAGATCGCCGCGATCCAGGCCTGGAAGCGGCCGCGCTCGCGCGGGGGCACGACCTCGCCGATCAGCGCCACGGAAAGAGAGATCAGCCCGCCGCCGCCGAGGCCCTGCAGCAGGCGGGCCAGCGCCAGCACGTCCATGCTCGGCGCGACGGCGCAGAGCGCGGCGCCGAGGCCGTAGACGAAGAGCCCGACCAGCAGCATCCGCCGCCGCCCGAAGGCATCGCCGAGCCGGCCATAGACGGGTGCCGCGACGGTCGTCGCGACGAGATAGGCGACCACGACCCAGGAGATGTGCTCCACCGCGCCGAGGCCGCGCGCAATCGCGGGCAAGGCGGCGGCGACGATGGTCTGGTCGAGCGCCGCGCCGAACATGGCCAGCCCGACCGCGGGGAAGACGCGGAAGAAGACGCGGCGCAGTTCGGCGGCGTCGATTGCGGCGGGGGCGTCATCGCGCGGGGCCATGGCCGTGAACCTAGCCCCGATCGGCGATCGCACCACCCCGGAGAGCCGTATTCGAAGGCGGTCCGGAAGCGCCAGGAACAGGCCCTCTCCCCCCTTCGGGTGCAGCGGGCCGGTTCAGCGGCGTGTCAGACGACGCCCGCCCGGCCCATCTCCAGGAACTTCTCGCGCCGGCGCGCCCGCAGCGTCGCGCCGTCCAGCGCGAGCAGCGGCTCCAGCATGTCCCAGACCTTCGCGCCGACGCTCTCGACCACTGCCGACGCGTCGCGATGCGCGCCGCCCAGCGGTTCCGCCACCACGGCGTCCACCAGGTTGAGCTTGCGCAGGTCCTCGGCGGTCAGGCGCAGGGCTTCCGCCGCCTGCGGCGCCTGGGCGGAGTCGCGCCAGAGGATGCTCGCGCAGCCCTCCGGAGAGATGACGGAATAGACGGCGTGCTCCAGCATCAGGATGCGGTCGGCGGCGGCCAGCGCGATGGCGCCGCCCGAGCCGCCCTCGCCGATGATGGTGGCGACGAAGGGGACCGGCGCTTCGAGCCCGGCCTCGATGGAGCGCGCGATCGCTTCGGCCTGGCCGCGGGCCTCGGCCTCGATGCCGGGAAAGGCGCCGGCGGTGTCCACGAAGCTCAGGATCGGCAGGCCGAAGCGGCCGGCGAGTTCCATCAGGCGGCGCGCCTTGCGGTAGCCCTCGGGCCGCGCCATGCCGAAATTATGCTTCACCCGGCCTTCGGTGTCGCGGCCCTTCTCGGTGCCGAGCACGGCGACCGCATGGCCGCGGAAGCGGCCGAGTCCCGCCACCACCGCGGCGTCGTCGGCAAACGCCCGGTCGCCGGCCAGCGGCGTCCAGTCCGTGACGAGCTGGCGCACGTAGTCCAGCGCCTTCGGCCGGTCGGGGTGGCGCGCGACCAGCGTCTTCTGCCAGGGCGTGAGCTTGGCATAGGTCTGGCGCAGCAGCGCCTCGACCTTGTCCGACAGGCGCCCGACCTCCTCGGCGAGATCGATGCCGCCGGCGTCGGTCGCCCGGCGCAGTTCCTCGATCTTGCCTTCGAGCTCGGCAATCGGCTTTTCGAATTCCAGGAAGTGACGCATGCGGCGGCGGTGTTAGCCCGGAACGGGGGGCGCCGGAAAGCGCCCCCCGGTTTCCTTAAGCCGCCTTAGCCTCGCGCCGGCGGCGCGTCAGGACGAACTCGGTATAACCGTTGGGCTGCGCCGCGCCCTCGAAGACCAGGTCGCAGGCGGCCTTGAAGGCGACGCCGTCGAAGCGCGGCGCCATCGGCACATAGGCGGGATCGCCGGCGTTCTGGCGGTCCACCACGGCTGCCATGCGCTTCATCGTCTCCATCACCTGTTCCTTCGAGCAGATGCCGTGGCGCAGCCAGTTCGCGATGTGCTGGGAGGAGATGCGCAGCGTCGCGCGGTCCTCCATCAGCCCGACGTCGTTGATGTCGGGCACCTTGGAGCAGCCGACCCCCTGGTCCACCCAGCGCACGACATAGCCCAGGATGCCCTGCGCGTTGTTGTCGAGCTCGGCCTGCACGTCGGACGGCGCCCAGTTCGTGTTCTCCGCGAGCGGCACGGTCAGGATGTCGTCGAGCTTCGCGCGGCGCCCGCCGGCGGCGATCTCCGCCTGGCGCGCGGCGACGTCGACTTCATGATAATGCAGCGCGTGCAGCGTCGCGGCCGTGGGCGAGGGCACCCAGGCCGTGTTGGCGCCCGCCTTCGGGTGGCCGACCTTCTGCTTGAGCATCTCGGCCATCATGTCGGGCATCGCCCACATGCCCTTTCCGATCTGCGCCCGCCCGCGCAGGCCGCAGGCGAGGCCCACATCCACGTTCCAGTCCTCATAGGACCTGATCCAGGCCAGGCCCTTCATGTCGTTCTTGCGCACCACGGCGCCGGCTTCCATCGAGGTGTGGATCTCGTCGCCGGTGCGGTCCAGGAAGCCCGTGTTGATGAAGACCACGCGGTCCTTCGCGGCCTTGATGCAGGCCTTGAGGTTCACCGTGGTCCGCCGCTCCTCGTCCATGATGCCCATCTTGAGGGTCGCGCGCTTCAGGCCCAGCGCGTCCTCGACCTTCGCGAAGAGCGCGTCGGCGGCGGCGACTTCCTCCGGCCCGTGCATCTTTGGCTTGACGATGTAGACGCTGCCGGCGCGGGAATTGAGCCGCTTGCCGCGGATGTCGTGCAGCGCGATGGCGACGGTGCACATCGTGTCGAGCACCGTCTCCGGCGTCTCCTTCCCGTCGAGCGTGACGGCGTCGGTCATCATGTGGTGGCCGACATTGCGCACCAGCATCAGCGACCGGCCGGGCAGCGTCACCGCGCCGCCCGCGGGCGTCTTGTAGCTGCGGTCGGCGTTCAGCCGCCGCGTGATGGTGCGCCCGCCCTTCTCGAGCTCCGCCGTCAGGTCGCCCTTCATCAGGCCGAGCCAGTTCCGATAGACCAGCACCTTGTCCGCGGCGTCCACGGCGGCGACGGAATCCTCGCAGTCCTGGATCGTCGTCACCGCGGATTCCAGGACGAGGTCGGCGATCCCCGCCGGGTCGTCCTTGCCGATGGCGCTGGTGCGGTCCACGCGGATCTCGACGTGCAGGCCGTGGTTGACCAGCAGCACCGCCTCCGGCGCCCAGGCGTCGCCGGTGTAGCCGACGCACTGGCCGGGCCTGGCCAGGCCGACCTTGCGGCCGTCCTTCAGCGCGACGGTCAGCGCGCCGCCCTCGATCGCATAGCCCGTGGCGTCCGCGTGGCTGGCGCCGCCGGCGAGCGGCGCGGCCTGGTCCAGCACCTTGCGGGCGAAGGCGATCACCTTGGCGCCGCGCGCGGGGTTGTAGCCCTTCCCCTTCCCGGCGCCGTCGGTCTCGGGGATCGCGTCGGTGCCGTAAAGCGCGTCGTACAGGCTGCCCCAGCGCGCATTGGCCGCGTTCAGGGCGTAGCGGGCGTTGGAGACGGGGACGACGAGCTGCGGTCCGGCGATCTGCGCGATCTCGGGGTCCACGTCGGTCGTGCCCACCGTGAAGTCCGCGGGCTCCGGCGCAAGGTAGCCGATCTCCGTCAGGAAGGCCTTGTAGGCCGCCAGGTCCACCGGCCGGGCAGGGTTGGTGCGGTGCCAGGCATCGAGCTTCGCCTGCAGCGCATCGCGCTTCGCCAGCAGCGCCGCGTTGCGCGGCGCCCAGTCCCTCAGGATGGCTTCCATCCCGCTCCAGAACCGCGCGGGCTCGACACCCGTGCCGGGCAGGGCCTCGTTCTCGATGAAGTCGCGCAGCGCTGCGGCCACGCCCAGGCCGCCGATCTGGACCGTTCCTGACACCGACATTCCACTCCCGAACACACCGCGCCCCGGGCGGCGCGCGGCGTGCGTTTGGGCGCAATCAGGCGGAGAGGCAAGGGGGCCGGGCGATCACCTGGCCGAAGCCCTGGCGGGGCGCGCTGCACCCGCGGCGATTTCAATTGAAAGTTGAATTGTGATTTCGTTGTCACCACCGTGGCGTTTGGGTCACACCCTGATGCGCCCGACGTCGCGAGATGCGAGGCATCTTTATAAAAAGCGGAAGCGAAACTAAAGTCTTCACATTCTCGGGATCGACCACCCCCACCGTGACCGCTTCCTTCGCGCCGTCCCCTGACCCGGGCCGTCTGGACGACCTGCCGGCTCGGCGCCTCGCGCCGGTGCAGCCGCGCACCATGGTCGAGCAGGCGGCCGAGGCGGTCGTGGCGGCGGCGGCCAGCGGCGCCTTCCTGCCGGGCGACCGCCTGGTGGAGGCCGAGATCGCCCGCGACCTCGGCATCTCCCGCGTTCCCGTGCGGGAGGCGCTGCGCCTGCTCGAATCCCAGGGCATCGTGGTCAGCACGCCCTACAAGGGCATGCGGCTCATGCAGGTCACCAACAAGGGGGTGTCCGAGCTGACCCGGGTCCGCGCCGCGCTGGAGATGCTGGCGGTGCGCGAGATCCTGGTCCAGATCCCGCGGCCCGCCACGAACGAGGTGCTGCTGGCGCCCGCCCGCCGCGCCGCGGCGGAATACGAGCGCGCCGTGCCCGCCGGCGACGGCGCGGCGATCGTCGCGGCCGACATCGCCTTCCATGGCGAGCTCTGCCGTGCATCGGGCAATGCCACGCTGCACGCGGTCTGGCAGGGGCTGTCCCGCCAGCTCGCGGTGATCTGGGGCCTCGGCCACGGCGTCCGCCCGCCGCGCATGGTAATGGCCGAACATGCCGCGCTGCTCGATGCGCTGTCGCGCGCCGACTCCGCGGCCGCGCAGAAGGCGCTCGAAGCCCATCTCACCTGGCACGAGAGTTTCGACTTCGAGGGCGAGATCGCCGCGCGCCGCGTCGGGCGCTGACGAAGCCGCGCCCGCCCGGCTTGCGGGGACGGGACGGACAGGGCGCAATGGGGGGATGCCCCTGACCTACGACCCCCCCGCCCATACCAGCCAGCACTGGCACGTCACAAAGCCCGCCGCCCGCGGCCGGCGCGGCGTCGTCGCCAGCCAGTCCCGCGCCGCGGCCGAGGCCGGCATCGCCATCCTCGAAGCCGGCGGCAACGCCGCGGACGCCGCTTCCGGCATGGCCTTCGCGCTCGCCGCCATGGAGCCCTGGAATTCGGGCCTCGGCGGGATCGGCTTCGCCCAGGTCGCGGGCCCCGGCATCCCTGCGCAGACGCTCGATTTCGGGCCGGTCTCGCCGCGCGGGCTCGACCCCGGCGCCTTCCCGACCACGGGGCGGATGAAGCTCGACCTGTTCGCCTGGCCCGAGGTGGTGGGCGACCGCAACATCCACGGCCCGCTGAGTTTCGTGATCCCATCCTCCGTCGCGGGCTATGCGCTGCTGCAGGAGACGCATGGAAGGCTGCCGGTCGCCGATGTGCTGGCGCCGGCGGTGGCGCTGGCGAAGCGCGGCCTGCCGCAGGACTGGTTCACCACGCTGAAGGTCGCGAACTCCGCCTCCGTGCTGCGGCTCTATCCGGAATCCGCGCGGATCTACCTGCCGAACGGGCTGCCGCCGGTAACGCCCTATCAGGGTTCGCCGGGCTTCATGCGCCTCGGCGCGCTCGCCGGGACGCTGGAGCGCCTGCAACACGCGGGGCTGCGCGACTTCTACGAAGGCGAGGTCGCGGCCGCGATCGCGTCGGACGTGCAGGAGATGGGCGGCGTGCTGTCGGCGGCCGACCTCGCGGGCTGCCGCGCGCGCTGGCTGCCGGCGGTGTCGGTGCCGTGGCGAGGGCGGACGCTGCACCTGTCGAACGGGCTGACCGCCGCGCCGACCTTCCGTCGGGTCATGGCGCTGATGGAGGGGGAGGACTGGTCGGGTGCCGAGCCCTCTACCGCCTGGCACCTGGCCTTCGCGCGCGCCATGCAGGCCGCCTATGCCGAACGCCTGGAAGGCCTCGGCGAATCCGAGCCCAGGGGCGCGGATTCCTGCACCACGCACCTCACGGTCTGCGACGCCGACGGGATGATGGTCGCGATGACGACGACGCTGCTGTCCTCCATGGGCAGCCGCGTCGTGCTGCCGCGGTCGGGCGTGCTGATGAACAACGGCGTCATGTGGTTCGACCCGCGGCCCGGATCGCCCAACGCCATCGCGCCGAACCGGCGCCCGCTCTGCAACATGTCGCCGCTGATCGCGACGGACGAGGCCGGCCGGCCCGCCATCGCCATGGGCGCCTCGGGCGGGCGGCGCATCCTGGCCTCGGTCTTCCAGATGCTGTCCTACGTCGCGGCCTTCGGCATGGAGGCGGAGGCCGCGGCGCATCACCCGCGGCTCGACATCAGCGGGCCCGAGGGCTCGACCGCCGACCGCCGCCTGCCCGCCGCGACCATCGAGGGGCTGGCGGCGCTTGGCCCCGTCGAGGTGGTGGAGCACGCGGTGCTGCCCGTGAACTTCGCCTGCCCGAACCTGGTGGCGATCGCGCCGGACGGCGGGCGCAGCGGCATCACCGACGTCATGTCGCCGTGGTCGGCGGCGCTGGCGCAATAATACTGGCATCGCCACGGCGGAGCAGGCAGGCTGCCGGCACGTCCATGACCGGCACGCTTTCCCTTGCCGAGGAGGTCGTCCTCCTCTCGCTCGACGACGAGACCGGACGGCCCGTCGGCCGCGCCGGGATGGCGCCCGACCTGGCGCTGGCGGGCGCGTTGCTGATGGACCTGGCGCTCGCCGGGCGCGTGGACACCGACCGCGACCGGCTGATCGTGGTTGAGGACGCGCCGACCTGGGACCCGGTGCTCGATGCCGCGCTGGGGCGCCTGGTGGAGCCGAGCGCGCCACGCGACGCCCGCGGCGCGATCGTCGTGCTGGCCCGCGACGCCGGGGAGGCGCGCGGCGCGCTGCTCGACCGGCTGATCGAGGCGGGGATGCTGCGCCGGGTGGAAAGCCGCGCGCTCTGGCTGTTCCGCGACCGCCGGCACCCCAAGGCGGAAGGCGGCCAGACCGAGGCCGCCGACGCCCGCGCCCGGCTGCGGGAGATGCTGCTGCAGGAGGAACTGCCGGCGCCGCGCGATGCGCTGCTGCTGGGCCTGGCCCGCGCCTCCGGCCTGCTGCCGCTGCTGTTCGAGGAGGCGGAACTGCCGCGCATCCAGGACTGGCTGGATTTGGTGACGCGGCTGGAAAGCCTGAACCGGTCGCTCGGCTCGGCGGTGGCGGCGGTGCGCGGGGGGCGGCTGACGGGCTGACCCCCTTCGCGGCACGGGGTTTGCTGCCGGTGTGGCCACAGGGTGTGCAAACGTCCATCTTTCCCGGCGTGGTGCCACGGAAACGGGCGGATTGCTCCCTGACTGACCACCGGGAGACCATCCATGCTCAGCCGCCGCCATCTCTTCGGTATCGCCGCGGGCGCGCTCGCCGCGCCGTCCATCGCCTCCGCCCAGGGCGCCTGGCCGAACCGGTCCATCCGCCTCATTGCGCAGTTCCCGCCGGGCGGCCTGGTGGACACCGTCGCACGGCTGCTCGCCCCGCAATACGCGGCCGCGCTCGGCGTGTCCGTGGTGGTGGAGAATCGCCCCGGTGCGGGCGGCGTGATCGGCACCGACGTCGCGGCCAAGGCGGCGCCGGACGGCTACACGCTGCTGGTCAGCCACGCCTCGGTGCATGTGTTCGGCGCGGCGACGCGGCCGACCCTGCCCTTCGACCCCGTCACCGACTTCACCCACATGGTGCAGCTGGTGGAGGCGCCGAACATCATCCTTGTGCGCGCCAACTCGCCCTTCCAGACGCTCGACCAGTATGTCACGGCGGCGAAGACGCAGCCCGTGCGCTACGGCTCGTCCGGCATCGGCTCGGCGCCGCATCTGCTCGGCGCGATGCTGTCGGCCGAGGCGCGGGCGCCGAATCTCGACCACGTGCCCTATGCCGGCTCCGCCCCGGCGATGCAGGACATGCTGGCGGGCAGCATCGAATCGATGATCGACCCGATCACGACCAACGTGCAGCAGCTGCGGGACGGATCCTTGCGCGCGCTGGCCATCTCGACCCCGCAGCGCCTGGCGGCCTTCCCGACCATTCCGACCTTCGCGGAGCTCGGCTACCCCAAGCTGACCTCCGCGCAGTGGCTGGGCCTGTCCGCGCCGAAGGGCCTGCCGCAGCCGATCGTCGAGCGGCTGACCGCGATGACGCCGGGCATCCTGGCGAAGCCCGAGCTGATGGAGCGCTTCGTCGCGCTGCAGACCATGCCGCGCAACCCGCCGCCGACCGGCGACGCCTTCGTGGCGCTGATGCGCCAGGAGATCGTCGAATGGACCGCGGTGGCGCGGCAGTTCAACATCACGGTGAGCTGAGGGCAGGGAGCGGGAGGAGGCCGCGCGCTTCCTCCCGCGCCGCCACGCTGGAATCCCTGACGCGCCCCGCGCTACTGTTCCGCAATCGGATCGTGGGGAGGGATTCTTGGCGACGATCACTGCCTATGACCGCTTGGCGCGCGGCCTCGACATGTCGGACGTCAGCGCGACCGGCTGGATCGAGACCGATCCGAACGCGCCCGCGCCGGACGCCATCCTGCTCAGGGACAATGGCAGCAGAGCGCTGTTCGCGGTCGACCTCGATCCCGCCTCGTTCCTGCAGATCGACTACATCGCCGGCAGCGGCTTCATCACGCTCCGGAACCTGACGGCGCTCGACAGGACTTTCAATTTCGTCCTGGTGATCGACGGGGCGAACATCACCACCTCCTTCGGCGAAATCGAGCAGGGCCTGTCCAGCTTCAACTTTCTCACCGGCAATGACCTGGTCGCCGGCAACCGCTTCTCCGACCTTCTCCGCGGCGGGCCCGGCAACGACACGCTGTTCGGGAATGGCGGGGGCGACCGCCTCCTCGGCGATGCCGGGGACGACCGGATGGACGGCGGCGGCGGGAGCGACGTGCTGGACGGCGGCGAGGGGACGGACACCGCGGTGCTCTCCGGGCCGCTCTTCGGCCTGCAGGCCGCGGCGAATGGCGGGCGCGTGCTGGTGCTGGGGCCCGACGGTGCCGATGTCCTGATCAACGTCGAGTTCGTGACGCTTGCCGGGGGCTTCACGACGCTCGCGCTGGCCTCCTTCCTGTCGCAGGTCGGGACCTTCACACCGACCTTCGCCCGGACGGACCTCGCCACCAACGCGTCGTCCACCGTCATTGCCACCAGCTATTCGGGGCCGGTGGACTATCTCGCGCTCCAGTACCTCGGCTCCTCCGCCGGCGAGGCGGTGGTGGGCACCGCCTTCAGCGACTTCATCAATGCTATCGGCGGCGATGATGCGGTGGACGCGGGCGCCGGCTGGGACGTGCTGGACGGCGGCATTGGCTCCAACTTCCTGACCGGCGGGGCCGACCGCGACGTCTTCTTCCTCGATGGCAGGAGCGGCCTGGCGACCTGGTCCACCATCACGGACTGGGAGGTGGGGGAGCAGCTTTCCGTCTGGGGCTGGCGCCCCGGGGTTAGCCGCGTGCTCTGGGTGGATTTCGATGGGGTGGCGGGGTATCGCGGGGTGACGATGCACGCCGATCTCGACGGCAACGGCGTGATCGACACCTCGGTCACCTGGGCGGCCCAGACCAGGTCGAGCATCCCGACGCCACTCGAGTTCGACGGTCTGCTCTGGTTCCTCTAGGGCCCGTTAGACAACGCCGCGCGGGTCGGTCCGGCGGGTTTTTTCCGCCCTGGGTTCGTCAGGCGGCTTGCCGATGGAACAACCATCGGCTGCGCCGCCTTCCTGCCCAGCTCGGAAAATCCCTCGCCGGCCCTCCGCCGCGGGCATTGTCTAACGGGCCGTAGCCCGCGATCACCTTGCGTGCATACCAAAGGCGGGCACGCAAGGGCGTGAAGCGCTGGCTCGAACAAAGGGCGGCGGGCCGGAGCCCCCCGGCGCCTACAGCGCGCCGCCGCGACGCCCCGCCATCGCGCCGAGGCGCAGCCGCAGCGCGTTCAGCTTGATGAAGCCCTGGGCGTCGAACTGGTCGTAGGCGCCCTGGTCGTCCTCGAAGGTCACGTGCTTCATCGAATAGAGGCTGTCGGGGGACTGCCGTCCCGTGACGATCGTGTTGCCCTTGTAGAGCTTGAGCCGGACCGTGCCGTTGACGCTCTTCTGGCTCTCGTCGATCAGCGCCTGGAGCATGCGGCGTTCCGGGCTGAACCAGAAGCCGTTGTAGATCAGCTCGGCATATCGCGGCATGACGCTGTCCTTGAGGTGCCCGGCCTCACGGTCCAGCGTGATGCTTTCCATCGCGCGGTGCGCGACGTACAGGATCGTGCCGCCCGGCGTCTCGTAGCAGCCGCGCGACTTCATGCCGACGAAGCGGTTCTCCACGAGGTCGAGGCGGCCGATCCCGTTCTCCTTGCCGAGCGCGTTCAGCTTCGTCAGCAGCGTCGCCGGCGACAGGCGCTCCCCGTTGATGCCGACGGCGTCGCCGCGCTCGAACTCGATGGTGATGTCGGTCGCCCTGTCCGGCGCGTCCATCGGGCTGATCGTGCGCTGCCACACCATCTCGTCCGGCGCGTCCCAGGGCTCCTCGAGTATCTTGCCCTCGGAGCTGGAGTGGAGAAGGTTCGCGTCGACGCTGAACGGCGCCTCGCCGCGCTTGTCCTTCGCGATCGGGATCTGGTGTTCCTCGGCGAACTGGATCAGGCGCGTGCGGCTGGTCAGGTCCCATTCGCGCCAGGGCGCGATGATCTTGATGTCGGGCTTCAGCGAATAGTAGCTGAGCTCGAAGCGCACCTGGTCGTTGCCCTTGCCGGTCGCGCCATGGGCGACGGCGTCGGCGCCGACCTGCTCCGCGATCTCGATCTGGCGCTGCGCGATCAGCGGCCGCGCGATCGAAGTGCCGAGGAGATACATCCCCTCGTACAGCGCGTTGCCCCGGAACATCGGGAACACGAAGTCCTTCACGAAGGTTTCGCGTAGGTCGTCGATGAAGACGTTCTGCGGCTTGATGCCGAGCAGCAGCGCCTTGTCGCGCGCCGGGCCGAGCTCCTCGCCCTGGCCGAGGTCCGCGGTGAAGGTCACGACCTCGCAATTGTAGGTGGTCTGCAGCCACTTCAGGATCACGCTGGTGTCGAGCCCGCCGGAATAGGCGAGCACGACTTTTCTGACATCCTTCACGCGCATCGGGGGCCCCATGGTCTGGCGATGCCGGGCGGTATGCGGCGGGGCGGCGGGGGAGGCAAGGGCGCCCGCGGATTGCGCGGCCCCGGGGCTTCGGGCTTCACTCCCGCGCGGAGGAAGCCCCGCATGATCCGCATCCCCCGTCGCGCCGCGCTCGGCCTGCTGCTGCCCGCGTCCGCCCTGGCCCAGGCCGACACCCGCCCGGTCCGGCTGATCGTGACCGTCGCGCCGGGCGGGGCGGTGGATCTGACCGCGCGGCTGCTGGCGCAGCATATGGCAGGCCCCCTCGGCCGGCCCGTGCTGGTGGAGAACCGGCCTGGCGCAAACGGGGTCCTGGCGGCCGAACTCGTGGCCAAATCCGCCCCTGACGGCACCACCCTCCTCGTCGCCCCGCGCGAGGTCTTCGGCGTCAACCCCGTGCTGTACGCGCCGCTGCCCTACGACGCCGAGCGCGGCTTCGCCCCGATCGGCATCGCCACCACCGGCCACTACGTGCTTGTCGCCAATGCCGGACTCGGCGTGACCACCCTCGCCGAGCTCGTCACGCTCGCCCGGCGGCGGGAGCTTGCCTATGGCAGCACCGGCGTCGGCAGCATGCCGCACCTGAACATGGAGGCCTTCGCGCGGGACGCCGGCATCCGGCTGCTGCACGTGCCCTATCGCGGCACGGGCCCGGCCGCGACCGCGACGGTCGCCGGCGACGTCGCCTTGCTGGTCACGACCGCCCAGTCGGTCGCGGCGCTGGTGCAGGAGGGGCGGCTGGTCGCGCTCGCCGCCGGCAGCCCCACGCGGCTGGCGCAGTTCCCCGCCGTGCCGACGCTGGCCGAGGCCGGGATCGCGCCGAATTCGCTGATGCCGAACTACTTCGCGCTCGCCGCACCGGCGGGCACGCCGCCGGCGGTGGTCGCCCGGCTGAACGCGGCGATGCGCCAGGCGCTCGCCGTGCCGGAGACGGGCGAGCGGCTGCGGGCCGGCGGGCTCGACCCCGCGCCCGGCTCGCCGGAGGAGCTGGCGACGACCATCGTCGCGGATATCCGGCATTTCGGGGAGCTGATCCGGGCCGCCGGCATCACGCGGGAGTAGCGCGGCCGGCGCCCTTGCCGGGATCCGTTGCGCCGTCATAATCGCCGGCATGCGGACGCTGCTGCGGCGCGGCGCCGGCGTCATGCTGGCCCTCAGCCTCCTGCCGGTCGGCCCGATGCGGGCCGAAGCGCCGCAGCGCGCGACGCCGCCAATTCTCCAGACCGTCGGCGTGCCGGGCCTCGGACCGAACGGGCAGCTCGAGCTGTCGCGGACGCTGCTGCGCAACCTGCCGCGGGTCTTCGTCATCGGGCCGGGCGGGGCCTTCGCGTCCCGGTCGGGCGCGGCGCCGGTCGAGGATCTGGAGCGCGGCGCGCTCGAGGCCTGCCAGGCGCTCAGCCGCGGCAACGCGCCCTGCATCCCCTGGCTGCGCAACCTCGACATCGCCTGGCCGGGTCGCGAGTGGCAGGCGGCGCCGCCGCCGGCGGACGCCGCCTTCGGCGATGCGCGCCGCGTGACCCTGCCCGATCCGCGCTTCCTGTGGTGGGGGCCGGCGCGGGCGCGCGGCGTGCTGGTCTGGGCGCATGGCAGGAACAGCGACGGCGCGGACAGCCGCGGCAGCCAGCCGCAGAGCTGGGTGCGGCACTTCAACAATGCGGGCTGGGACGTCTGGCGCTTCGACCGCGACCCCGCGACGGACTTCACCCGGCCCGCCGCGGCCTGGCTGCGCGAGGACCTCGTCGCGCTGCGCCGCCGCGGCTACGCACGGGTGATCGCGGCGGGCCAGTCGCGCGGGGCGTGGAACGCGCTGATGGCGCTCGATACGCCGGGGCTGATGGAAGCGGCCATCGCCATCGCCCCCGCGGCGCTCGCCAGCATGGAAGCGCCCGCGCAGGCCGCGCAGATCGCCGGGCTGCGCGCCGTGGTGGAGCGCGCGGCCGGCGCGGCGGGCACGCGGGTCGCGGTCGTCAATTTCCGCGGCGATCCCTTTGACGGCCTGCCGGAGGAGCGCGCCGCGGCGCTGCGCGGGCTGTCGGGACGCACCGCCGCGTTGCTGCTGATCGACCGGCCCGAGGGGATCGAGGGCCACGCGGCCGGCGGCGGCCGCGCCTTCGCCGAGCGCTTCGGGGGCTGCCTGTTCCTCTTCGCGACGGCCGAGGTCCCGCCGGCATCCTGCTGAGCGAAAGGCGACAAAGACCGCGCTGGACAGCGGACGGGGCCGCATGGTTCCCTCCATCACGGCATGTTGAAGACGATATACCGGACTGTGATGGTCTGGGCGCTGCTGGCGGGGACCGCCGCGGCGCAGCCGATCCTCGACGCCGCGCGCCTGCCGCACCTGCCGCCGGAAGGCCGCGCGGATTACCAGCGCTTCCTGCTGCAACCGACCCCGCGCGTCTTCGCCCTCGCCCCGAACGGCGCCTGGGGCTGGGCGGCGGCGATCGAGGACATGGCCGCGACCGAGGCGCGCGCGCTGGCCAATTGCCGGCGCTGGGGCGGCGAGGGCTGCCGCGTCTATGCCCGCGACCTGGCGGTCACCTGGCCGGGGCTGGAGGCCGCGCCGCCCATCCCGCCGTCGCGTCCGCTGGCGCAGGGGCCGGGCTGGCAGTTGGCACCCGATCCACGCTTCCTCTGGCAGGGCCCGGCGACGGCGCGCGGCGCCTATCTCTGGGCGCATGGGCGATCGCCGGGCGGGGCCGACAGCCGGGGCAGCCAGCCCCAGCCGCATGTCCGCGCCTTCAACAACACGGGCTGGGACGTGATCCGGCTGGACCGCGACCCCGTCACCGACGAGACCGAGGCCGGCGCGGCCTGGATGCGCCAGGCGCTGCGCGAGCTGCGCGCGCGCGGCTATGCGCGCATCGTCGCGGGCGGGCAGTCGCGTGGGGCGTGGAACGCGTTGCAGGCGCTGGACACGCCGGGGCTGGCGGATGCGGTGATCGCGATCGCGCCGGCGGCGCACGGGCCCCGCGGCAGCGCGGCGCAGCCCTGGGCGCTGCCGGACCTCCGCGCCATCGTGGAGGCCGCCCGCAGCCCCGGCACACGCGTCGCGGTCGCGAACTTCGCCGGCGACGAGTTCGACCCCGACCCCGAGCAGCGCGCCGCGATCTTCGGTGCGCTCGCCTCGCGCAGCGCGGGCCTGCTGCTGCTGGACCGGCCGGAAGAGGTCTCGGGCCACGGCGCCGGCGGCGACTGGCGGTTCACGCTGCGATACGGGGCGTGCCTGCTGGATTTCGTGGAGGGAAGGGCGCGGGGGTGCTGAGGCGCCGGCTACTTCAGCGATTAAGGA